>CAXMSM010000445.1:0-4644 GCA_964195655.1 uncultured Gammaproteobacteria bacterium
CAGCGTGCTCGCCGAATAGACCTGATGGGTGCCGAGCCCACGGATGATCAGCGGCGGGTACAGCGCGCCGGCGACGGTGTGGGCGTTCGGGTTGCCGAGGTATACGCCCACCGATGCGCCACCGTGGTCACCGACCACCGCACCGAGACCCTTTGCGACGGCGGCGAACGCCTCGTCCCATGTTGCTTTTGTCAGCGTGCCGTCCCGCCGCACCAATGGTGCTGACAAGCGATCGGGGTCATTGTCGAGTTCGGCAAAACTCGCCCCCTTCGGGCAGATGTAGCCCGCGCTGAAGACGTCGTCGCGGTCGCCCTTGGCGCCGACAACCCGTCCGTCGTCGATGGTCAGCGTCAGTCCGCAGGTCGCTTCGCAGAAGGGGCAGATCCTCAGTGCTGTGCTTCTCGGCGCCGTTTCGGTCACATCCCGCATTGTGCGCCGAATTACGTGCCGAAATCGACGCAATGGCTACGCACACTCGCCTTTTCTCGCCCATATGTGGGTTTGGGCGAGACTACTAGGAGACTAGGAGTCCTCGTACACCTTGGGGTCCAGCGTGCCGATATAGGGCAGGTCGCGGTAGCGCTCGGCGTAGTCGAGCCCGTATCCGACGACGAATTCGTTGGGAATTTCGAAGCCGACGTACTCGATCTCGACGTCGGCGCGCACCGCTTCAAGTTTGCGCAGCAGTGTGCACACCCGCAGCGACCGCGGGCGCCTGGCCGCCAGGTTGCGCAGCAGCCACGAAAGCGTCAGCCCAGAGTCGACGATGTCCTCGACGATCAGCACGTCACGGTCATTGATGTCGCGGTCGAGGTCCTTGAGGATGCGCACCACGCCAGAAGACGACGTAGACGATCCGTAGGAGCTGACGGCCATGAATTCCAGCTGGGTCGGCAACGGGATCGCCCTGGCCAGATCGGTGACGAACATGACCGCACCCTTGAGCACGGTGATGAAGAGTAGGTCCTGCCCGTCCGTCCCAAGCACAGCATCGCGATAATCGCTAGCGATCTGGGCTCCGAGTTCGGCGGTCTTGGCCCGGATCTGCTCTTCCGACAGCAATACCGACTTGATGTCCCCCGGGTACAACTCCGCGGTATGCGCAGGCACGTCCATAGCGTGCCATGCGCTGGCCGGGATCACCAACGCGAGCCTTCACACCGGCTCTGAGTGCAGCATCAACATTTCCTTTCGGCGACCTGCGAACAGCCGGATCCGAGGTTGTGCGCTGGGCACCGCCACCCCGCCCTGCCCTCGCCAGTCGGTGACCAGAGCGTCGACGCCGCGGATCTGTTTGTCGGACAACCCGACGGCTCCACCACCTAGCAACCACCCCCTGATCACCCGGCGCCGAAGCGCCTCCGGTAACAGGGTCAGCGTGGCGGTGGGGAGGCCCTCAACGTGCAAGCTGGTGCCCAGCCCGGCAAGAACCTCAGCGGCCATGTCGTCGAGCAGGTCGGTGTCCTCGCGCAGCGCAGTTGCGGTGCGGGCGAGCGCCTGGGCCACTCCCCCGCCGAGGACGTCCTCGAGCAGTGGCAGGACTTCGGTGCGCAGCCGGACCCTGGTGAAACGCCGGTCGGTGTTGTGCGGGTCCTGCCACGGAGTCAGCCCCAGTTCGGCGCACGCCAAATGGGTTAGCTCTCCCCGCACCCCCAACAGCGGCCGATACCAGGGCGGGTCATCCGGCCGCATGCCGGCGATCGAACGGGCGCCCGACCCTCGACCCAGGCCCAGCAGTACCGTCTCGGCCTGATCGTCAAGCGTGTGGGCCAACAGCACCGGCGCTCCCACACGGGCTTCGTCGAGTGCGCGGTACCGGGCGACGCGGGCGGCTGCCTCTGGACCGCCGGTGGTGCCGACGTCAACGCAAAGAACCTCTGCCCCAATACATCCCAACGAAATCGCCTGGTCGCGCGCAGTGCAAGCAACTGTCGCCGAGTCTGGCTGCAGACGGTGGTCGACGATCAGCGCGGTGGTAGGCAGCACCGTGGCCGCCACAGCCGCCAGCGCCAGCGAGTCGGGTCCCCCCGAAAGTGCAACGCACCAACGGTCATCGCCTGCGGCATAGTCACGGCCAAAGCGCGCGACCACAGCGCGCAGCTCCGCTACAGCACTCGGTCGATCCATCGCTGCGGCTCATCGATTTCACTTGGTAGCGGAAGACTTTCAGAGCCGGACCAGACGGCGTTGAATCGCTGCATCCCCACCTTGGACACGACGTCGTCCACAAAGGCCTTGCCTCGGGTGTACTGGCTCATCTTCGCGTCGATGCCCAGCAGCGCGCGCATCAGTCGCTGTAGTGGGGACTGCTTGCGTTGTCTGCGTTGGTCGAACCGGCTCCTGATCGACGCGACCGATGGCACCACGGCGGGTCCGACAGCATCCATGACGTGCTCAGCATGCCCCTCCAGCAGGGTCCCCAGCACCAGCAGTTGATCTAGCGCCTGTCGCTGCGGCTCGGCCTGGACAGCTCGAAGTAATCCGAGGACACCCGCCGGATTCGACTGCATATCATCGTTTTTCGAACCGCCCCGAAATCCGCGCACATACTCGGCCAGCCGACCGACGACCTGCGTGACGTCCTCGCCTGCATCCTCGGTCAGCGCCGCCAGCGCACCCGTCATGTGTCCGGTCAACCAGGGGTTAGCGCGGAACTGCACCCGGTGCGTGACCTCGTGCAGGCACACCCACATCCGGAAGTCCGCGGGTTTCACCCGCAGCTGACGTTCGACCGCGATCACGTTGGGGTACACCAGCAGCAGCTCACCACCGGGTGCCCCCAACCCTGCCTCGTGCTGACTTCCCGGGTCTCTTCGCTCCAGCCCTCCGGTGACAATTCCCGGGTCGCTTCGCTCCAGCCCTCCGGTGGCAAACGGGTCATACTGGCCGAGGATCCCCGACGCGACGAACGCCAGCACTCCGCCGGTCTGGGCACCGGCGATACTCCCGCTGATCATGCTGGGCTTGGCCGCACCCTCAGCATCACTACCGGACCCGCCTCCGGTCATCGCCCGCATGGAGTGTGCAGCGGCGCGAATCCACTCCGACCGGTTGATGATCCGCGCCTCCGGAATGTCGCCACCCTCGATGAGGCCGGTCACCTCGCGGACAGGAACCTCGGCAGCCCGGGCTGACTCGCTGAGCTGATCGATCGCCTGCCTGCGGGTGTAATCGGTGACCGCGGATTCCCGGCGGGCCAGCTTGCCACCCAGGGTGGCCGCCAGATCCCAGTCGACAGCGCCACCGACGGCCAAGCCGGACCCGGTCGGCTTGCTCATGTTCGGCATCCACACGAGCGCAGCGTCGCAGCGAAGGCATCCAGCGCGGTCCGCCCGCTCGGCCCGGCCTCGTTGGACAAAAAGGCGAAGGTGAGCACTCGGCCACTCTTGTCGGTGACGATCCCGGCCAACGAATTGGTACCGGTCAGCGAGCCGGTCTTGGCCCGGAGGTATCCGGCGGCGGCACGTCCCTCGTCGGTGTCGAGATAGCGGTAGGACAGGGTGCCGCTGCCCCCTGCGATCGGCAGAAGTTCCACCAGCGGACGCAGGTGCGGCTGAGCGTCTCCGGCAGCGGCGTTGATCACCTCGTCAAGCGTTTCAGCCGTAAGACGGTCGTCCACCGACAGACCGCTCGAGTCGAACAGCCGGGCGCCGCTGATGTCGATGTCGGCGCCGCCGAGCGTGCTCAACACCGCGCGGGTGGCACCCTCGAAACTCTGCGGCCGGTCCAGCTTCGCGGCGACCTCGCGGCCGATGGACTCCGCCATCACGTTGTCCGAAAAGTTCATCATGTCGCGCAACCGCTCCCTCAGCGGCGGCGACTGCACCGAAGCGATTTCCTCGCCCTCGGCCCCGGCCGCCGCCGACGATGACACCGTGACCTTCAACGGGTCGATGTGCAGCGCCACCGCGAGGGCGCGGCCGGCATCCAGCGCCGGGGTCTTCGAGCGCCGCGACTCCACGCTCACCGGCTGTGTGCGCCCGCCATCGAGCATCACCGACTCCATCGGTGCGATGTCGCCACCGTCGATGTCCAACGGATCCCAGCCTGGGGCCAGCGTCGGACCGCTGTAGGCGCTGATATCCACCCGCACGGCGTTGACGGTGGTACCGCTGCGGCGCACTTGATCGGCCAGATCGACGATGCGCGCCGCGTCCCGGTACCAGGTGTCCTCATCACGCGGTGCAGCCGACAGCGTCTGATCACCGCCACCGACCAGCACCACCACGCCGGGTTGGTCGGCAGCCAGCACCCGCGTCGTCAACCGGGCCTCGCGGTCCAGGGTCAGCAGCGCCGCCGCGGCGGTAAGCACCTTGTTGGTCGACGCCGGCTGCATCGGCACGTCGGCGCCCTGCGCCCAAATCTTTCTCCCGGTCAGCGCGTCAGTGATGCGCGCGGTGAACTTGCCCAGATTCGGGTCGGCAAGCACCGGTGCCAGAGCTGAGGCCAGGCCGTCGGTTGTCGGTGCGTCCGCGGAATCGCCGACCGGAACAACAGCGGGCGCCGCGGTCGCCGGCGCAGGTACTGGTTCGACGGCCAGTGACTCGCCGGACTCGCCCTTGGTCAGCAGCGTGGCCGCCGCGACCACGACTGCGACCAACAGCAGCACCGCCACCCCGACCACCACGTGGGTGGATCGCCGCC
>CAXMSM010000446.1:0-7315 GCA_964195655.1 uncultured Gammaproteobacteria bacterium
CTGGTGGAGGCGGGCCTGTTGCCCGGCGCCGGCGAAGGCGAGTTCTTCAGGGTTCACGTCGGCCATTCTGCGCCGCGACGCCGCGGACCGTGGGCATTCCACTAGCGTGACGGCATGCCCTGCGTGTTCTGCGCCATCGTCGCCGGCCAGGCGCCGGCGATCCGAATCTACGAAGACGACGACTACCTCGCCTTTCTCGACATCCGCCCGTTCACCCGGGGCCACACGCTGGTCATCCCCAAGCGTCACACCGTCGACCTCACCGATACGCCGCCGCAAACCGCGGCGCGGATGACCACCATCGGCCAGCGGATCGCCCGGGCGGCTCGCGCTTCAGGTCTGCACGCCGACGGTAACAACATCGCCATCAATGATGGCAAGGCTGCATTTCAGTCCGTCTTTCACATTCATCTGCATGTGGTGCCGCGGCGCAACGGCGACAAGTTGGCGTTCGCCAAGGGCCTGTTCCTGCGAAGGGACCCCAACCGCGAGGAGTCCAGCCGAATCTTGCGCGAAGCACTGGCGCGGATCGACACCGATGGTGGAGGCTAGGAACATGGGAACCGCGAAGAACATGAGCATCGCGCAATGGGCCGAACAGAACGTCGTATTTCGGCTACTCACGTTGCATGACAAGATTTACCAAGGCACCGGTGGACGCATCGGCCACCGCCTGCCGCTGCCCGGAATGCCGCCGAGCCTGCTCCTGCACACCGTGGGCGCCAAGACCGGAATAGAGCGGACGAACACGCTGTCGTACTTCCCCGACGGGGGCCACTACTACGTCGTGGCCTCCAAAGGTGGCGATCCCCGCGCACCCGGCTGGTATCACAACCTCAAGGCGAACCCGAACATCGAGATCAACTTGGGAACAAAGAGATTGGCGGCGACGGCAATACCGGTGCTGGCCGACGATCCCGCCTACCCACGGCTGTGGCAGTTGGTGAACAGGGACAACGGCGACCGATACAACGCCTATCAGAGCAAGACGTCGCGCAAGATCCCGTTGGTGAGGATCACGCCGAAACCCTAGAAGAGCTCTTTGGCCAGCAGTTCCAGCGTCGCCTCGCGCGCCGGCGCGGTTGCCGGGTCCGTGTCGCGGTACGCCGAGGCGACCGGGTGGATCATCACCTCGTCGACGCGAAACTTCTCCGCCAGCGCGTGCAACTGATCGGCAGCTTCCGCCGGCGATCCTACGATTGCCTGTCGCATGCCCGCCTCGACGACAGCCTGGACGGACGGGCCGACCCGCTGCGCCTCGGCGTCCTCGACGAGGTCGATCGGCCCCAACGGCTGGCCTGTCCGCAGCCGGCCCATCATCTGCAGGTTGGGCAGGATCAAACGTGTTGCCTCCTGCCGGGTTTCGGCCACCGCCGCGTTCACCGTCAGAAATGTCAACGGCTCTTGCGGGGACCCGGCCACACCGCTGGGCCGGAAGTCATCACGGTAAGTACGTAACGCCTCGTGGGTGCCCTGACCGGAGAAGTGGTGGGCGAACACGTAGGGCAGACCTTTGGCCGCCGCCAGACGTGCGGAATACATCGAAGAACCGAGCAGCCACAGCGTGGGCTCGCTGACAGCGGCCGGGGTCGCCTTCAGGATGTAATTCTCACGCTGTAGATCGCGGGGCAGCGGCACCCGAACGCCGCGCGCGCTCATCAACGCCACCACGTCGTCGAGGTATTCGGGGAACGCCTCGATGTCACGTTCGTCGCGGCCCGCAGCGCCCCGCAACGCCAGTGACGTCACCGGGTCTGATCCCGGCGCACGGCCGATGCCCAGATCGATGCGCCCCGGATGCGCCGCCTCCAGCAGCGCGAACTGCTCGGCGACGGCAAGTGGTGCGTGATTGGGCAGCATCACCCCGCCCGAGCCGAGCCGAATGGCCAAGGTGTGCGCGGCGAGGTGTGCGATCAGGACCGGTGGACTGGTCGCCGCCACCGACGGCATGTTGTGGTGCTCGGCGACCCAGTAGCGGGTGTAGCCGAGCCGGTCGGCGGTCTGCGCAAGGCGTGTCGTCGCCGACAGTGCATCCGACGTGCTCTGGTCGGTGCGTACGGGAACAAGATCGAGAACAGACAGGCGCATTACCGGGTCAACGCCGCACGACGCGCTCTCGTTCCCGGCGGGTTGGGCAACGTTTGTCAACGCCAGCGTGACCAGCTACGCCGAAATCGCAAGGGCGGCGGCGGTGGCGAAGACGTCGTCCATCATCGCCGGGGTGAGCCGTCCGGTGAAGGTGTTCTGCTGGCTGGGGTGATAGCACCCGAGCAACTGCACCGGGCCGTGCGGTGTGGTCACCCCCGCGCGGACGCCGTGGCCGAACTTCGGCGCGGGCGTACCCACCGACCCACCTGTTCTGCGGATCATCGCCAGCGCTACCTGCCAGGCGAACCCGCCCAGCGCGACGATCACCTTGACCTCGGTTCCGGTCAGCCGCCACTCGGAGTCCAGCCACGGTGCACAGTTGCCGCGCTCGGCCGGCGTCGGCGCGTTCCCCGGCGGCGCACACCGCACCGCCGCGACCACCCGAACATCGTTGAGCTCCAACCCATCCGCGCTATCGGTGCACATCGCCTGGTTCGCCAGACCACTACGGTGCAACGACTCGAACAGAAAGTCGCCCGATCGATCGCCGGTGAACACCCGCCCGGTGCGGTTGGCGCCGTGCGCAGCCGGCGCGAGGCCGACGATCATTACCCGGGGTCGCGTCGATCCGAAGCCCGGTGCGGGCCTGCCCCAGTACGGCTCATCGGCATAGGACCTGCGCTTGGCTGCGGCCGTCTCCTCACGCCACTGCACCAGCCGGGGACAGGCGCGGCACACCGATACCCCGGCATCGACCTGCTCGACAGTTGTCGCCGCGGCCGCCAGGCGCCTCACCTCGGCGGGCGTCGCCGCGACCGCCGTGCGCAGCGTCGCCGGATCCCCGGGCCACCCCGAACCTGGACGAACCGGGGAATCGAACTGGCCGCCGATACGGGGGTGGGGTCGCGGGAGGGGTGGCGTCACACCTTCACTCTGGCCCACGGAGACCCGAGGCGGAAAACTTGTCGTGCCGCCCACCAGCGACTTGCTACTGTCGCCGCGATATCCCATGAAGCAAGACCGTGCGCCGACGACCAGGCGCGGCCCACTGATGCTGATCCTGTTCGCCGCGCTGATGGCGGGAGCGGGCAACGGCATCTCGATCGTCGCTTTCCCCTGGCTGGTCCTACAGAAGACCGGGTCCGCAATCGACGCCTCGATCGTGGCGATAGCCGGAACCCTGCCATTGCTGGCCGCCACATTGATCGCCGGCGCTGCCGTCGACTTCCTCGGGCGCCGACGGGTGTCGATGATCTCCGACGCACTCTCCGGTCTGTCGGTCGCGGCAGTGCCGGTGCTGGCGCTGATGTTCGGGGCAGACGTCATCAACGTGGCGGTGCTGGCCGGATTGGCGGCGCTGGGCGCGCTCTTCGACCCTGCCGGGATGACGGCCCGCGAGACGATGCTGCCGGAGGCCGCCACCGGGGCCGGCTGGACGCTCGACCATGCCAACAGCGTGTACGAGGCGATCTTCAACCTCGCCTACATCGTCGGGCCCGGTATCGGCGGGCTGCTCATTGCGACGCTCGGCGGCATCAACACGATGTGGGTCACCGCCGCTACGTTCGTGTTGTCGATCTGCGCGATCTCCGTCCTGCGCCTCGAGGGCGCCGGAACACCCGATCCGTCGGTGCGCACCGGCGGCGTCTGGGCCGGGATCCTCGAGGGTCTGCGGTTCGTGTGGAACAACCGGGTGCTGCGCACGCTGGCGTTTGTCGACCTGGCGGCCACCGGTCTGTACATGCCGATGGAGAGCGTGCTGTTCCCGAAGTACTTCACCGACCGCAACGAGCCGACCCAATTGGGTTGGGTCCTGATGGCATTGAGCATCGGCGGGCTCATCGGCGCCCTGGGCTATGCTGTGATGTCGAAGTACATGCGCAGGCGAACCGTGATGCTGACCGCGTTGCTCACCCTCGGCGTAGCCATGACCGTCATCGCGTTCCTGCCGCCACTCCCGTTCATCCTGGTGCTGTGTGTCGTGGTCGGCTTCGTCTACGGGCCGATCGCGCCGATCTACAACTACGTCATGCAGACCCGCGCGCCCCAGCATCTGCGTGGCCGGGTCGTCGGGGTGATGGGATCGCTGGCCTACGCCGCGGGACCGCTGGGACTGATCCTGGCGGGACCACTTGCCGACGCGAGCGGTCTGCACACGACGTTTTTGGCCTTGTCGGTGCCGATGCTGCTGCTGGGTATCGTCGCGGTGTTCCTACCCGCACTGCGTGATCTCGATGAGCCCCCGTCTAGATGAACCCGCTGGGACACCGGCCTAGAATTACGGGCGTGGAGTCCCCCGCGAAAACGCTCGAGAGCCTGATCTCCGCGTTGCCCGCCAGCCCGGAAGGGATCGTTGTCACCGATCCCGACATCCTCGAGTCCTACCGGCACGATCGCGCCGCGGATCCCCATGCGGGCACTCCGTTGGCGGTGGTGCGGCCGCGGCGTACCGAAGAGGTTCAGACGGTGCTCAGGTGGGCTACCACCCACCAGATCCCGGTCGTCCCCCGCGGCATGGGTACCGGCTTGTCCGGCGGCGCGACGGCGCTCGACGGCGGCATCGTGCTGAGCACCGAGAAGATGCGCGACATCTCCGTCGACCCAGCAACCCGCACCGCCGTCGCTCAACCGGGCCTGCTCAATGCCGAGGTGAAGAAAGCGGTTGCCGAGTACGGAATGTGGTATCCGCCGGACCCTTCGTCGTTCGAGATCTGCAGCATCGGCGGCAACATCGCCACCAACGCCGGCGGCTTGTGTTGTCTGAAGTACGGCGTCACTACCGACTACGTGCTCGGACTTCAGGTGGTGCTGGCCGACGGCACCGCGGTGCGCCTCGGTGGACCCCGACTGAAAGACGTTGCAGGACTGAGCTTGACCAAGCTGTTTGTCGGCAGCGAGGGAACATTGGGCATTGTCACCGAGGTGACGTTGAAGTTGTTGCCCACGCAGCACCGGGGGTGCACGGTCGTCGCAACCTTCGACTCGGTGACAGCAGCCTGTGGCGCGGTGGTCGCGGTGACCTCCAAGATCCGACCGTCGATGCTGGAATTCATGGATGCCGTGGCGATCAATGCCGTCGAGGACAAGCTCAAGATGGGATTGGACCGCAACGCAGCTGCGATGATGGTTGCCGCCTCCGACGAAAGGGGGCCCGCGGGCGTTTCCGATGCCGAGTACATGGCCAGCACATTCGCCGAATATGGTGCGACAGAAGTGTTCTCGACCAATGACCCCGACGAGGGCGAGGCGTTCGTCGCGGCGCGCCGATTCGCGATTCCGGCCGTGGAAGCAAAGGGTTCGCTGCTCCTCGAGGATGTCGGCGTTCCACTGCCTGCGCTTGCCGAGTTGGTCTCAGGGGTGGAGAAGATCGCCGAGCAGCACGACCTGATGATCTCGGTGATCGCGCACGCCGGCGACGGCAACACGCATCCGCTGATCGTGTATGACCCAGGCGACGCCGCGATGACCGAGCGGGCCAACACGGCGTTCGGCGCGATCATGGATCTGGCGGTGCGCCTGGGCGGCACCATCACCGGGGAGCACGGCGTCGGTAGGCTCAAACGACCCTGGCTGGCCGGCTACCTGGGCCCCGAAGCGATGGAACTCAACCGTCGTATCAAGACCGCACTCGACCCCGACAACATCCTCAACCCGGGTGCGGCAATCTGAGCTCAGCTATTGACACTGGCTCCTTACTTGTCGTATCTATAAGACATGTCTGCGATTTTGTCTCAGGGCTTGCCAGTCCGGTTCGAGCTGGCCAACGCGGCGACCTGGGCTGACCCATGGCCGTTGTACCGGGCGTTGCGCGATCAGGATCCAGTCCACCATGTGATTCCGCCGGACAGACCGGACAGCATCGAACCTGGGGATGCCCAACCCGGTGACGCCGAACCTGGCGACTACTACGTGCTGTCCCGGCATGCCGACATCTGGGCTGCTACCCGCGACCATGAGACGTTCTCGTCGGCGCAGGGCCTTACCGTCAACTACGGCGAACTGGACCTCATCGGGCTCGCGGACAATCCGCCGATGGTCATGCAGGACCCACCCGTGCACACCGAGTTTCGAAAACTGGTGTCCCGTGGTTTCACGCCGCGCCAGGTGGAGGCGGTCGAACCCAAGGTCCGTGAGTACGTCGTCGAGCGCATCGAGCGCATCAAAGCCAACGGCGGGGGCGATATCGTCGCCGAGCTTTTCAAGCCGCTGCCCTCGATGGTGGTCGCGCACTACCTCGGCGTGCCCGAAGAGGATCGCGGCCAGTTCGACGGCTGGACCGATGCAATCGTGGCGGCCAGCACCGCCGAGGGGGGCATCGGCGGAGCGCTGGAGACGCTGGGCGACGCGCTCGGCGGCATGATGGCCTACTTCACCGCGCTCATCGAGAGGCGTCGCACCGAACCGGCCGACGATACCGTGTCGCATCTGGTCGCCGCGGGCGTCGGCGCCGACGGTGACATCGCGGGAGTGCTCTCGATTCTGGCGTTCACTTTCACCATGGTTACCGGCGGCAACGACACCACCACCGGCATGCTGGGAGGGACAGTGCAACTGCTGCACCAACGACCAGATCAACGACGCCTGTTGGCCACTCAGCCAGAGCTGATACCCGATGCGGTCGACGAACTGCTGCGACTGACCTCACCGGTCCAGATGCTCGGCCGCACCGTCACCCGAGACGTCACCATCGGCAACGTCACCATTCCCGAAGGACGCCGGGCGATGCTCCTTTACGGGTCGGGTAACCGAGACGAACGCCAGTACGGACCCGACGCCGCAGAACTCGACGTCACCCGCAAGCCACGCAACATACTCACGTTCAGCCACGGTGCGCACCACTGCTTGGGCGCCGCAGCCGCCCGAATGCAGTCGCGCGTGGCGCTCACCGAGTTGCTGGCCCGGATACCGGATTTCGAGGTTGACGAGTCCGGAATCGTTTGGGCCGGCGGCAGTTACGTGCGGCGGCCACTGTCAGTGCCCTTCACAGTAACAACCTGATGGCGGGCGACTGGCTAGCGGTGCGCCGCACCGAGGTGGCCGCCGAGTGCATCCTGGACGCAGCAGGCGAGCTGTTCAGCAAGAAGGACGCAGCGACCGTCGGCATGCATGAGATCGCTTCGACTGCCGGCTGTTCGCGCGCAACCTTGTACCGTTATTTCGAGAACCGCGACGCTCTCCACACCGCCTATGTGCACCGCGAGAGCTACCGGCTCTACCAAGAGATGAC
>CAXMSM010000447.1:0-3134 GCA_964195655.1 uncultured Gammaproteobacteria bacterium
ACACCGACGGCTCCCCGCCGCAAGCCGATCAAGATGCCCGGGTTGCAAGATGTCGCCGAGCAGCTGTCTACGGCGTTCGATACCCGGGTTACGGTGAGCCTGGGCAAGCGGAAAGGCAAGATCGTTGTGGAATTCGGATCGGTGGACGATCTGCAGCGGATCGTGCAGCTGATGAACACGTCGTCGCAGTGAACAGCCATACCGACGAATTACGTCACTGTGACACTGTTGGCGCCGAATTCGCCGTCCGGCATGCCCGTCAAAGGAAACTTGTTGTGGCCCAGGTGAATTCGTGGGTCGCCGAAGGTAAGCGGACCTCATGCGGCCGGAGTGGGCCGGTCCGGCCCGCGCCTTCTATCCTGGAAGGGCTGTCGTGCACTCTTGTGCGGCGTGAAACCCCGGGGGTGTAGTGGCTACGCGAATCACGCCCCTCCGGCTCGAAGCATTCGAGCAGTTGCCGAAGCATGCACGGCGGTGTGTGTACTGGGAGGTCGACCCGCCGACGGTGGGTGGCGATGACCATCTGTCAGACCCGGAGTTTGAGAAGGAAGCGTGGCTGTCCATGGTCATGCTGGAGTGGGGGTCGTGCGGACAGTTGGCCGTCGAATGCCGCGATGGGGCCGACGGTGACCCGGCCCCAGAGCCGACCGATGAACCTTGTCTTGGGTACGCGTTCTATGCACCGCCCCGCACTGTTCCTCGGGCCGGACGCTTCCCGACCGGGCCGGTCAGCCCCGACGCTGTTCTGCTGACCACGCTGGGGGTTGAGCCCGGCCGGGGTGGTGAGGATCTGCCGAGGACGCTGATTGCTGCTGTCGTTGGCGATTTGGTGCGCCGCGGCGTTCGCGCGCTGGAAGCATTCGGCCGATCACCTGCGGTGGCCGAACTGTCCGATCCGGCCCGGGTGCCGGCCGACGTCGTGTCCGTAATGGCAGCACTCGGTGACTGCTCAGCCGATCACTGCGTGCTGGCCACTGACTTGCTGCTGGACGTCGGCTTCGTCGTGGTGTCGCACCACACCTACTTTCCGCGGCTGCGGCTGGAACTCGAGCAGGGCCTCGGATGGAAGGCTGATGTGGAGGCAGCGCTGGAGCGGTTGCTTCGGAGCGCGCAATTGCAACAGCCAGTCGGTGCTGGGGCCAGCGCCCACGTCTAGGCCCGGCGGGCCTGTTCGATGGAGTGCTCGTGGGCGAGTAGCTCGGCGAAGGTGAAGGTACCGGTAGGCCGGTCGTTCTTGCCCAGCAGATACAGCCGCTTGACGGAGGCGAGCATGCCTTCGGCGATTGAATCGCGAGACTCCGGCGACACCAATGTGGCGCGATCTCCGGCGTTGGTGATGTAGCCGATATCGACCTGAACAGTGGGCATCCGGGTAAGTCGAAGCAGGTCCCATGTCCGTCCGTGCACGCGGCTATCACGTAATCCTGTGCGCGCCACCACTTCTCGCTGAATGAAGTCGGCAAGATTGCGCCCGATGGTGGACACCGAACCGTGTGAATTGCCGAAATAGAACGAGGCGACGCCGTTGGCGGACGGGGTGGCCTGGGTCGCGCAGCGAAGGCTGATCATCAGGTCGGCGCCAACGGAATTGGCGGTGGCTGCCCGCTCGGTATCGGACGGTGCCCGATTGGTGGGACGGGACAGAAAGGTCTCCATGCCGATCGCGGTCATGCGGGCTTCGAGGCGACGTGCCAAATCCCACAAGACGTCTGCTTCGCTGAGGGGACCGTCGGGGCCGTTCATTATCAGACCGTGGTCGCTGTCGCCGCGACCCGGATCGATAATGATCCGCTTACCAGATAGGCGGGGTCCGGAGTTGCGGACCAGCTCTTCCTCGCGGATCGCATGCGGAGACCCGCCGGTGACTCGGGAACCGAGGAAGTACAAGGAGCGCAACGTTTCCGGCCCGCAGATGCCATCGGGATACAATCCGCATTCCCGCTGGTAGGACATCAAGGCGTTGTGAGTCAGCAGACCGAAGTGTCCGTCGATCAAGTTGGTATAGAAACCAAGGTCCTGAAGCCGTGCCTGCAGCGTAGCTACGTCGTCGCCGTACATCGGCGCCCCGAACTGGTGGTTGAGGGTGCGCGCGCCCAGTCGGTAGGAGGCTTCTCGGAGGGCGCGGTGGGTGGCTTCGCCGATGACACCGTCCACGAGCAGGCCGCGGTGCTGCTGGAATGCCCGGACGGCGTGGTCGAGTTCCCCGTCGAACATGTCCGCCGCAACTTGCTTGCCGGTGGTCAGGTCCTCGTCCGGATTGTCGATCAAGCCCAGGGCGGAGAGAGCGGCCCGAACCTCGGTGACCGCATCCCCGCGGTCACCGCGGCGCAGAGTCGACATAGGCAGCATTGTCTCAGACCAACTGGGGATTCGGGAAAACTCCAGGCAGTTGCGGACGCGCCTAAATGCGGCGCCAGAATCTGAATTGCAGCCTCAGGGCGCCACTAGACCAGATCGCTGAGTTCTCGCAGCAACGCGGCCTTGCCCTTGGCTCCCACGATCCGCTTCGCCGGTGCGCCATCCTTGAACAGGATCATCGTCGGGATCGACACCACCTGAAAGTCGCGGGCGGTCGCCGGATTTTCATCGACGTCGATCTTGGCGACTGTTAATACGCCGGCCTTCTCGGCGGCGATCTCTTCAAGGACCGGGGCGACCATCTTGCAGGGGCCGCACCACGTTGCCCAGAAGTCCACCAAGACCGGCGTACTGCTGGCAAGTACATCCACGGCGAACGAATCATCGGTCACTGCCACCGTCGACCCAGTACCCGGATCGCTCATTGCTGTGCTCCTATCAGATCGTTGTCATCGGTTGCGGAAGAACCATCGGTTGCGGAAGAAGAAGCTTCGGCGAGCCAGCGCTCGGCGTCGATCGATGCCGCACAACCACTTCCGGCGGCCGTGATGGCTTGCCGGTATGTGTGGTCGACGAGATCGCCAGCGGCGAACACGCCCTCGATCGAGGTAAAAGTACTGCGGCCCTCCACTTTCACGTAGCCTGCGGCGTCCAGCTCCACCTGGCCGCGTACCAGTTCGGAGCGGGGGTCGTGGCCGATAGCCACGAAGACACCCGTCACGGCCAACGCGGATTCCGCACCAGTCGCCGCGTTGCGCAGCCGGACACCGGTCACC
>CAXMSM010000448.1:0-9189 GCA_964195655.1 uncultured Gammaproteobacteria bacterium
GCACCAGACCCGGCTGCACCACCCCGGGCTACCAATGCCACGCCCACCACGCAAACACCGACTGGAAAAACGGCGGCCACACCAACATCAACAACCTCACCCTGGCCTGCGGCCCCGACAACCGCCTCATCGAAAACACCGACTGGACCACCCACACACGCCACGACGGCACCACCGAATGGATCCCACCCCCAAACCTCAACACCAGCCAAACCCGCGTCAACGACTACCACCACCCCCAGCGATACCTACTACCCCAAAACAACCCACCCCAAAACAACCCACCCGAAAACGACCCACCCGAAAACGACGACGGGCCGTGATGGCGCACCTACAGCGGCGGAATCTTGCCGCACCTACAGCGGCGAAGCGCCTCGCAGATGCTCGAAGATCAGTGACGTCTGGGTGCCCGCGACGTCGGCGTCGGCGTTGAGATTTTCCACCACGAACGACCGCAGGTCATCGGTGTCCCGCGCAGCGACGTGCAGGATGAAGTCATCGGCGCCGGCCAGGAAGTACACGTCCATTACCTGGGGCTTGCGGCGGATCTGCTCGATGAAGTTGCCGATCTTGCTGCGCGCGCTGAACTGAAGGCTGACCGAGATCATCGCCTGCAGGTTCAGCCCGATCGCGGACGGGTCGATATCCGCATAGAAACCACGGATGACCCCGACTTCCTGCAGGCGGCGCACCCGACCGTGACAGGTCGACGGGGCGATCCCGACGAATTCGGCCAGCGCACTGTTCGGCATCCGCGCGTCGGAGTGCAGTGCGGTCAGTATTCGCCGGTCTACATCGTCGACCGTGGTGGACCGAACATCCTTCAAAGCTTGCGGTTGCACTCCATCACCCTTCGATGATTCTTCAGTCATAACACAACCATAGTGAATTATCATCAGCAATACTGCCGCAGTGTCGACTGTTCTTCATAATTAACGGTAGTCAACCAAGATATTGAGGAGCGATCATGCGCGTCGGCATCCCGACCGAGATCAAGAACAACGAGTACCGCGTCGCCATCACCCCGTCCGGAGTCGCCGAACTCGTAAACCGCGGCCACGACGTTCTCATACAGTCCGGCGCGGGTGAAGGTTCGGCGATCTCTGACGCCGACTTCAAGCGTGCAGGAGCGCAGCTGATCAACGAGGCAGACGAGGTGTGGGCTGTGGCCGACCTACTGCTCAAGGTCAAGGAACCAATCGAGGCGGAGTACGCCCGGATGAGATCGGGCCAGACGCTGTTCACCTACCTGCACCTGGCGGCATCTATGCCATGCACCGACGCACTACTGACTTCCGGGACGACGTCGATCGCCTACGAGACGGTGCAGGCTACCGGCCCGGACGGATCAGTTGCGCTACCGCTGCTCGCGCCGATGAGTGAGGTCGCGGGCCGGCTCGCCGCTCAGGTAGGGGCCTACCACCTCATGCGTAGCCACGGTGGGCGTGGCGTCTTGATGGGCGGTGTGCCCGGCGTTGCACCGGCGGATGTGGTCGTCATCGGCGGCGGCACCGCCGGGTGCAACACAGCACGAGTCGCAGCCGGAATGGGTGCGCACGTCACCATCTTCGACGTCAGCATCAACAAACTACGCGAGGTCGATGCCGAGTTCGGCGGCCGAATCGAGACCCGTTACTCCTCGGCCCTGGACCTGGAGGATGCAGTGAAGGCGGCCGACCTGATCATCGGTGCCGTTCTCGTTCCCGGCGCAAAGGCGCCCAGGTTGGTCACCAATTCAACTGTGGCCCATATGAAATCGGGTACAGTCCTGGTCGACATCGCGATCGATCAGGGTGGTTGCTTCGAAGATTCACGCCCGACCACCCACGACGACCCGACGTTCACGGTGCACGACACGGTCTTCTATTGCGTGGCCAACATGCCCGGAGCGGTACCACGCACGTCGACCTTCGCGCTGACCAACGCCACCATGCCGTACGTGCTCAAGCTCGCCGACGACGGTTGGAAAGCGGCCTGCCGGGCCGATGCCGCTCTGGCGAGGGGACTGTCGACACATGAAGGCGCGCTGCTATCTGAACAGGTGGCCGCCGATCTCGATCTGCCGTTCACCGACCCGGCGGACCTGCTTGCCTAGCCGAGTAAATCCCCGTCGACAGCCCCGTCGACAGCCCCGTCGACGTAGAACCAACGGCGGGCACGCAACGCGAACCGGGATCGCTCATGCACAACGCCTTCGCGGTAGTACGCGCGGAACTCGACCTCACCCGATTCGTCGCCCGGTTCGCCCGCGACACTGTCGATGATCTCAAGTCGGGTCCACACCAGTCCGGAGCCGGTGACGCTGCGTGGGCGCGTGCGCGGGTGCCAGGTCCGCCATAGGTAGTCGGAGTCCCCGACTGCGTAGGCGCTGTAGCGAGTCCGCATGAGCTGCTCCGCGGTCTTCGCCTCCCGCTCGCCGATATGAATTGGCAGACAGCAACCGCCGAACGGGGTGCCAGTGCCACATGGACAAGGGCCGTCGGGTCGCACACGCACAGTGTGCCTCACTTGACGGGTGTCAAGTAAGGTCGGGGGATGCTTTCGCTCACCGACGTCCTTCCCAACGCACCTACCACGGGCGCCGATGCGCTGGCGTTGTTCGATTCCCTCCCGGCCGTCGAACCGGAGTTCATGATCGGTACCTGGCACGGCCTCGAGTTGCCGACCAACCATCCTCTCGACGGCATGCTGGCCGCCTGTGGTTGGTGGGGCAAGGCGTTCCTGGACTCCGAAACCGTTCACCCACTGCTGTTCCGCACCAGCGACCGCACCGCACTGTGGGCACTCAACCCCGCGTTGGCATTCGGCGGGCTCGGTTTGGCCACCAAAATCCCTGCCCTCAAACGACAGAACTTCGCGGGCACTATTGCCGCCCTCAAGCCTGCACTTCAGGCACGCGGACCCAAAGCCCGGCTGCGCACAACGCGCTACCGCGATGTGGATACAGCCACGATGATCTACGACCAGTTGCCGATCAACGACGTGTTCCGACGGCTCGATGACTCCACCGGATCTGAATCAGTCCTGGGGGCAATGGATCTGCGCGGCATCGGGGCACCGTACTTCTTCGTACTGCAGCGCGACGACTCACTGCGGTTGATATGATTCACTGCCGTTGATATGACTCACTGCGGCTGATATAGGTCGGCCACCGCGAGCGCGGCCAGTTCGCCAATCAGCGGACGCTGGTTCGGCGCATCCGAATCCTCTGCCGCCGACCTCGTCATGATCGACAACATCAGCTGCTGCCCGTCCGGAGCGTAGGCGATGCCGACGTCATTGGTGGTGCCGTAGCCACCGCTGCCTGACTTGTCCGCGCTTGTCCACCCGGCCGGTAGACCGGCCCGCAGGCTGGAGGTCTCATTGGCCAGCATCCAGTCCACAAGTCGCCGGCGACTCGAGGGACTGAGCGCATCGCCGACGAGCAGGTTGCGGTACCCAACACCTATCGCGAGCGGCGTTGTGGTGTCACGCGGGTCGCCCGGCACCGCCGAATTCAGCTCGGTTTCCCAACGGTCCAGCCGGGACTGCTCGTCACCGATACTGCGTGCGAAATCGGTGATCGCCGACGGTCCGCCGAGCACCCGCAACAGCAAGTTGGCCGCCGCATTGTCGCTGACCTGCACCGCCGCCTGGCACAGCTCTGCCAGCGTCATCTTGGCTCCCACGTGCGTTCCGGTCACCGGAGAGTGCGAAATGATGTCGATCGGTTCAATGGTGACCCTGTCGGTCAGGGCGAGCTCGCCGCGTTCGGACTTCTGCAGCACCGCAGCAGCGGCGTAGGCCTTGAAGGTCGAACACATAGCGAAGCGCTCTTTGGCGCGGTGGGCCAGCCATCGACCGCTCAGCACGTCGACAGCCGAAATTCCGACGACCACGTTGAAACGCTTCTCCAGCGCTTCGATCCGCCCGTCCGTAGGCCCTACCGGTGAGTTGAGGTCGACAGGGTCGGCGAGCACAGTGTCCCGCGAGCACGCGGCCAGCGCGGCGACGAATAACCCGCCCAGCAGGAGGTGCCGCCGAGACACCGGCGCCATCGAGTGCATCGCAGACAGGCTACCGCTCAGCCGGCAATCGTCTGGAGCGGCCGCGGCAGCGACTTCTTCCCACGCACCGGACCGAGAACCGCGGCCCCGAACGGGCGAGTGAGCAGAAGGCGCGCAACGGCATTGATCTCGTCGAGGGTGACGGCCTCGATCCGGTCCAGCGTGTGCGCGATGCTGCGATGGTGCCCGTAGTTGAGCTCACTGCGCCCGATACGGTTCATCCGCGATCCTGAATCCTCCAGACCCAGAACCAGTCCACCTCGCAGCGACCCCTTGGCGATCCGGCATTCGTCGGCCGTGATTCCGTCGCGAGCGACTTCGGCCAACACGTCCGTCGTCACCCGCACGACCTCATCGAACCGCTCGGGCAGACACCCGGCGTACACCGAGAGCGCGCCGCTGTCGGCGAACGTGTCCACCGTCGAGTACACCGAGTATGCAAGCCCGCGCATCTCCCGAATCTGTTGAAACAGACGCGAACTCAGACCACCACCCAGCGCAACATTGAGCACTGACAGCGCCCAGCGATGGTCCCAGTTCCGTCCCGGAGTACGCACACCCAACGACAGATGAGTCTGCTCCGCTTCACGGCTTACCAGTTGCAGCGTCGGACGACCCGACACCCGGCCTGCGCCCTTGCGCGGCGCCAACGGGGACCGGCCCTGCACCAACCGCGGACCGAAGTGCTCGCGCACCAAACCCACGACCTCATCGTGATCGACGTTTCCGGCAACCGCCACAACCATGCGGTCCGGCGTGTAGCGGCGGGCATGAAACGAATGCAACTGCGCTCGGGTCATCGCCGACACCGAATCCACGCTGCCGATCACCGGGCGACCCACCGGGTGCTCGCCGAACATCGCCGACAGAAAGACGTCGCCCAGAGTGTCCTCCGGATCGTCGTCGCGCATGGCGATCTCCTCGAGCACGACGTCGCGCTCAATCTCCACGTCATCGGGGAAGCACCGGCCGCGCAGTACGACATCGGCGACCAGATCGACGGCGAGCGCCAAATCCGAGTCGAGCACGTGCGCGTAGTAGCAGGTGTGTTCCCTGGCGGTGAATGCGTTCAGCTCACCGCCGACGGCATCCACCTCCTGGGCGATCTGCACCGCGGTCCGCGTCGGCGTCGCCTTGAACAGCAGGTGCTCCAGGAAGTGCGCGGCACCGGCGACGCTGCGCCCCTCGTCGCGTGACCCGACGCCGACCCACACCCCCACCGACGCCGAGTGCACGTGCGGGACGTGCTCGGTGACCACACGCAGGCCACCGGGCAAGTCCGCACGGCGCACCGCCATCGACTTCTCAGCGGTGTCTCCGCCTGTCGTTCCGCGGCGCAGCGACCCCGAGCTAGCTGCTGGCGGTCGCTGCATCGACCGGAACAGGTGAATCGGCTGAGTCTTCTTCGGCGACGAGGATCAGCGAGATCTTCCCGCGGTTGTCGATATCAGCGATCTCCACGCGCAGTTTGTCGCCCACCTTGGCGACGTCCTCCACCTTGTTGACCCGCTTGCCACGGCCCAGCTTGGAGATGTGTACCAAGCCGTCCCGACCCGGCAACAGGGAGACGAACGCACCGAAATCGGTCGTCTTGACCACGGTTCCGAGGAACCGTTCCCCGGTCTTGGGTAGCTGCGGGTTGGCGATGGCGTTGATCTTGTCGATCGCGGCCTGCGCCGCTTCGCCGTTGGAGGCGCCGACGAACACGGTGCCGTCGTCCTCAATGGAGATCGACGCACCGGTCTCCTCGGTGATCGAGTTGATCATCTTGCCCTTCGGCCCGATGACCTCGCCGATCTTGTCGATCGGCACCTTGATCGTGGTGATGCGCGGTGCGTACGGGCTCATCTCGTCGGGCTCGTCGATGGCCTCGGCCATCACCTCGAGAATCGTGATTCGGGCGTCCTTGGCCTGCGCCAGGGCGTCGGCCAGAACCTTGGAGGGAATCCCGTCCAGTTTGGTGTCGAGCTGCAGCGCGGTGACGAAGTCCTTGGTGCCTGCGCACTTGAAGTCCATGTCACCGAAGGCATCCTCGGCGCCGAGGATGTCGGTCAGAGTGACGAAGCGGCGCTCGGTTCCACCACCATCGACCTGGATGTCGTCGGAAACCAGACCCATCGCAATGCCTGCGACCGGGGCCTTCAGTGGCACACCGGCGTTCAGCATGGCCAGAGTCGAGGCACACACCGAACCCATCGATGTCGAGCCGTTGGAGCTCAGAGCTTCGGACACCTGGCGGATCGCGTAAGGGAATTCCTCGACGGTCGGCAGCACGGGTATCAGTGCCCGCTCGGCCAGCGCACCGTGGCCGATCTCACGACGCTTGGGCGAACCGACTCGACCGGTCTCACCGGTCGAGTACGGCGGGAAGTTGTAGTGGTGCATGTACCGCTTTTTGGTCTCAGGTCCCAGCGCGTCGATCGGCTGCGCCATCTTGACCATGTCCAGCGTGGTGACGCCCAGGATCTGGGTCTCGCCGCGCTCGAAGAGCGCGCTGCCGTGTGCCCGCGGCACGATGGCAACCTCAGCGGAGAGCGCCCGAATGTCGGTTACGCCGCGTCCGTCGATGCGGAAGTGGTCGGCCAGGATGCGTTGGCGGACCAGTTTCTTGGTCAGCGAGCGATACGCCGCACCGATCTCCTTTTCGCGACCCTCGAATCCGGGCCCAAGCGTTTCCAATACTGAGGCCTTGATCTCGTCGGTACGGTCGTTGCGCTCTTCCTTACCCGCGATGGTCAGAGCCTTCGACAGGTCATCGGCCGCAGCAGCGGACACCGCGTCGAACACGTCGTCCTGGTAGTCAGGGAAGACCGGGTAATCGGCGGTCGGCTTGGCGGCCTTTTCGGCCAGCTCCTGCTGGGCGGTGCACAGCGCGGCGATGAACGGCTTGGCGGCCTCGAGGCCCTCCGCCACCACGGCCTCCGTCGGCGCGCCTGCGCCACCGGCGATCAGCTCGATGACCTTGTCGGTCGCCTCCGCCTCGACCATCATGATCGCCACATCTTCTTTTCCGGCATCGGCGGTTTTGCGGCCCGCCACGACCATGTCGAAGATCGCGTCCTGAAGCTGCTCGACGGTCGGGAACGCGACCCACTGGCCTGCCTTGTTCTCAGGAGTGGAGATCAGCGCAACGCGCACGCCACCGACCGGGCCCGCGAACGGCAGACCCGATATCTGGGTGGACGCCGAGGCGGCGTTGATAGCCAGCACATCGTAGAGGTCCTTGGGGTCAAGGCTCATGATGGTGACGACGACCTGGACCTCGTTGCGCAGACCCTTGATGAACGTCGGGCGCAGTGGCCGGTCGATGAGGCGGCAGGTGAGGATCGCGTCCGTGGAGGGGCGACCCTCACGCCGGAAGAACGAACCGGGGATGCGCCCGGCGGCGTACATCCGCTCCTCGACGTCGATGGTGAGCGGAAAGAAGTCGAGGTGGTCCTTCGGGCTCCTGCCGGCGGTTGTGGCCGACAGCAGCATGGTCTCGTCGTCGAGGTAGGCGACGACCGAGCCGGCGGCCTGCTGGGCCAACCGGCCGGTCTCGAAGCGGATGGTGCGGGTGCCGAAACTCCCGTTGTCGATCACGGCGGTGGATTCGAACACGCCGTCTTCAATTTCTACTACAGACATGGACGTCCGTACGGCCTCTCTGGGTCATCATTCAGCTGTTTCGCGTGAGCACCGCGCATCGAATGCGGACAGTTGCAGACAACCTCGAGTTGCCCCGAGAAGACCGGCCCGAATGCTTCGACGGCCGTCGATCGAAGCGGCCGGAATTAATCCGGCAGCCACTACCGAAGACCGCGCGATCGGGCGGTATCTGTCGTGTCACGCGGGGGCGGTGCACGCGAATCTGCGAGGACCGCACCCGGTTGTTCGCGCCATACGGCCAGCGAACGCCATCATCGTACATCCCGGTATGTGCGCAATCCCTAATCCGGGGCGTCGCCGGGCGTGGCAGAGCATTCACGGCGTTCACGACACTCGCACCACATGCTCCACGCAGACCGTGAAGTTGCGTTCCCGGTAGGCGTAGCCCACCCCACTGGCGCACTGATCGGCGCTGGCGACCTTCTGCAGGATCTGGGTGGCCCGCTGTCGACCGGGCAGGTTGATGTCGCGACAGTCCGCCCGGATCGGATCTCTGCCGTCGGCTGGGTCCATGCTCATACAGCCCCCGAGGACCCAATCGATATCCAGACAGAGGGTGGTGCGCGAGTCTGAGAAGCTGCCGCGCTTCGAATAGAAGGAATCAATATCGGTCGGGCACTGGTCGGCACCGTCGGCCGACCCGGAAACCACAGCCACGACCTTGAAGTTCGACTCAGGCGTGCCACACGACGCTTTGCTCGCCTCGGGCCGATCGGACGGTCCGCCCCTCTGCAGACAGTCGCCCACCACAATGTCGTCGGCAGCCTCTGCCGAACACCCCGTCAATCCCCCGCATGCCATGAGCGCAACCGACGCGACCACGAACAGGGCTCGCACGGGCTTGAAAGAGGGGTCGGCGTCAGCGACGCAGACCGAGTCGTTCGATCAATGTGCGGTACCGCTTGACATCAACCTGGGCCACGTACTTCAGCAACCGGCGGCGACGGCCCACCAGCAGCAGCAGCCCCCGACGCGAGTGGTGATCGTGCTTGTGCAACTTCAGATGCTCGGTCAGGTCTGAGATCCGCTTGGTCAGCATCGCGACCTGTGCTTCCGGGGAACCGGTATCGGTCTCGTGCAGGCCGTACTGGCCCAGAATTTCTTTTTTCTGTTCCACAGTGAGCGCCACGAAATAACTCCATCACATCGGTCCGCGATCAAAGGCCGGAGAGATTCCCCCGGGAAAGATCCCGGAGGACCAGAGAGTCTCCGACAAGCACAGCCACCGCGAACTGCAGCGTGCGCCAGGTCGGCAGGGAGTCTAGCAGCGGCGTTGAACACGCCGCGAATCGTCACCACGACCCTGCCTAGTCACCGTGCCTAGTCACCGTGCCTAGTCACCGTGACCCTCTTACCGGTCAGCCTGCGCGGAGAGGATGGTGCGCGCACGGTCGGTATCGGCGGTCATCGCGGTGACCAGGTCGGCCACCGAGTTGAACTTCTCCTGCCCGCGCAGGCGCGCGACGAAGTCCACAGCCACATGCTGGCCGTACAG
>CAXMSM010000449.1:0-4111 GCA_964195655.1 uncultured Gammaproteobacteria bacterium
TGATCGCGGCCTACGCCGGCGGACTGGTACCGATCCTGTGCCTGACCAAAACCGATCTCACGCCGGCAGAACCGTTCGCCGCGCAGTTCGCCGACCTTGACCTGACCATCATCACCGCCGGCCGCGGCGACCAACTCGACGAGGTGGTGTCCCTGCTGACCGACAAGGTCACCGCCCTGCTGGGCCACTCCGGTGTGGGCAAGTCTACTTTGGTGAATCGTCTTGTCCCCGAAGCGGAACGGGCGACCGGCGGGGTAACCGGTGTCGGCAAGGGCAGGCACACTTCGACGCAATCGGTGGCGCTGCCGTTGGAGTTCGGCGGGTGGGTGATCGACACGCCCGGAATCCGGTCGTTCGGGCTCGCCCACATCGCACCCGACGATGTGATGATGGCGTTCTCCGATCTGGCCGAAGCGATCGCCGACTGCCCGCGCGGGTGCGGGCACATGGGTCCGCCCGCCGACCCGGAGTGCGCGCTCGACATGTTGTCCGGCCCGGCCACGGGTAGGGTCGAGGCAGCACGCAGGCTGCTCGGGACGTTGAGGGAAAGCTGAACCGACATTGCAAGGAAGCCAGGTGAGCGTGAAATGACACGAGTACCCACGATCGAACTGAACGACGGCAACCAGATCCCCCAGCTGGGTTTCGGTGTCTTCCAGATTCCGCCCGAGGAGACCGCGGGAGTGGTGAGAACCGTGTTGGACGTGGGCTACCGCCACATCGACACCGCGCAGATGTACCAAAACGAACAGGGAGTCGGAGAGGGCATCCGGAATGCCGGGATCGACCGGGCCGAGGTCTACGTCACCAGCAAGCTGAACAACGGCTTCCATCAGCCCGACGAGGCACGCCGGGCGTTCGATCGCACGCTGTCCGCGCTGGGATTCGACCATGTCGACCTGTTCCTGATCCACTGGCCGCTGCCCACGCTCTACGACGGCGACTTTGTCTCGACGTGGAAAACGCTGGAGGAGTTCAAGAAAGAGGGCCGCGCCCGCAGCATCGGGGTATCGAATTTTCAGATCGCGCATCTGCAGCAACTCGCCGAGGAGAGCGACACGGTGCCGGCGGTGAATCAGATCGAAGTCCACCCCTACTTTGCCAACAACGACGTGCGCGCCTACGGGCAACAGCACGGCATCGCAACGGAGGCGTGGTCACCGATCGCGCAGGGCAGGGTGCTCGATGAACCGATCGTCGCGCGCATCGCTGAGGCAACCGGCAGGTCGCCGGCGCAGGTGGTGCTGCGCTGGCATATCCAGCGGGGCGACATTGTTTTCCCGAAATCTGTGACACTGCAACGCATCAAGGACAATTTCGCGTTGTTCGACTTCGAACTCGGCGCTGACGACTTCGACGCGATCTCCGCGCTCGACAAAGGCGAGGACGGCCGTATCGGGCCGAACCCGGACACCTTCGACTACGTGCCCAGCTAGTAGGACGGTCTCAGCGGGAGGGATCCCTCAGGCCGCCACATCGTCGCGCGTAGTAGCGATATTCGATGCCTTCTGTCTCCGCTTGGCGCGGCGACGCGTCCGCACCGCGGCGATAGCCGACCTCAGACCGCGCCGCTCCCCCGCATCGAGTCCAGCGAACATCCGCTCGCTCCGCGTCTCCGGCGCATCATCGGCGGTGGCGGTCAAAAATCCGTCCGGCAGAGACAGTTTGGCAATGGTCCGCCAGGTCTTGCCGTACTGGACCAGGAACGATCCGGTGGTGTAGGGCAGGTCGTACTTGTCGCAGATCTCGCGTACCCGAAAGGAGATCTCGTGCAGCCGGTTGCTGGACAGATCGGGGTACAGATGGTGCTCGATCTGGTAGCACAGGTTGCCGCTCATGAAGCGCAGCGCGGGCCCGTTCTCAAAGTTCGCGCTTCCGAGCATCTGCCGCAGGTACCACTCTCCGCGCGACTCGCCGATCATGTCGGTCTTGGTGAATTTCTCTGCCCCGTCAGGGAAATGGCCACAGAAGATCACCGCGTTGGCCCACACATTTCGGATGACGTTGGCTAGCGCGTTCGCTTTCAACGTGGACTTGAACGTCGCGCCCGGCGACAACGAGGTCAACCCCGGGTAGGCGAGGTAGTCCTTGGCCACCTGGTTTCCTGCCTTGGCGCCGAACTCCCGTATCCGAATCAGCGTGGCGCGCCGGTCATCGCGACCCTTGGAGATCTTTCCGAGTTCCAGGTGCTGCAACCCGACTCCCCACTCGAAGCCGATCGACAACAGGGCGTTGAAGAACAGGTTGCTGAGGTTAAACGGCCGCCACCGCTCGTCGCGGGTCACTCGGATCACGCCGTAGCCGACGTCGTCGTCCATGCCGAGAATGTTGGTGTACTTGTGGTGCATGAAGTTGTGGGTGAAGCGCCAGTGCTTGGACGCTCCGCTCATGTCCCACTCCCAGGTGGAGGAATGGATTTCGGGATCGTTCATCCAATCCCACTGGCCATGCATGACGTTGTGGCCGATCTCCATGTTCTCAATGATCTTGGCCACGCCCAGCGTCGCGGTACCGGCCACCCAGAAGTTGCGCTTTGAGCTGCCCGCCAGCAGCAGTCGGCCGACCACCTCCAAGGCGCGCTGGGCGGCGATGGCGCGGCGGATGTAGCGCATGTCGCGCACCCCGCGGGAGTCTTCGATGTCCTGGCGGATCGCATCCAATTCAAACGCCAAGTTTTCGATGTCTGCGTCGGTGAGGTGCACAAACTCGGGTACGTCGGTGATCGCCATAGCGGCCTCCTCTCGATTACCTACGCTAGCGTAACCTACGTAACCGTAGGTTACTGCCCAGTAAACCCTAGGCGTCTAAACCCTAGGCGTCGAGCACACAATCTCCCGATGCCGCCGAAATACAAGTCTGAACCCGGCTCCCAGGCTCGTGCTCGACACCGGTGCGCAGATCACGCACGTGCCCTTCTAGCAGGCCTACCACGCACGACTGGCAGATACCCATGCGGCAGCCGAACGGCATCTGCACACCGGCGGCCTCGCCGGCATCCATCAACGATGTCGCCGCGTCCGCCGTCACGGTCTTGCCCGCACGTGCGAACTCGATCGTGCCCCCGCTGCCGTGCACTGGGCGGCGCGACACCGCGAACCTTTCCAGATGCAGTTGATCGGCGATTCCCGCGTCCATCCAGGCGTGTTGCGCGGCCTCGAGTAGCGCCTCGGGTCCACACGCCCAGGTCTGACGCTCGCGCCAATCGGGCACCACCTCGTCGAGGCGGGTGAGATCCAGCCGGCCTTCGGCGCGGGTGGCGCGCAACTGCAGTTCATAGCCGTCGTGCCGATCCGCCAGCCGGGTCAGTTCGTCGGCGAACAGCACGTCGGCCTTGGTAGGCGCCGAATGCACGTGCATGACATCACCGAGCTGCCCCCGGCGGACCAATGTCCGCAGCATCGACATCACCGGGGTGATGCCCGAGCCCGCCGTAAGGAACAGCACCGACGCCGGCGCCGGGTCGGACATGACGAAATTGCCCTGGGGCGCAGCAAGTCTCACAATTGTGCCGGGCTCCACGCCGCCGACCAGGTGGGTCGACAGGAAGCCCTCGGGCATGGCCTTGACTGTGATGGTGATGGTGCGCGAACCCCTGCTGTGCGCTGGGCGCCCTTCGGGCACGCTGGTCAGCGAGTACGACCGCCACCGCCAGCGTCCATCGACGAGCAGGCCGATGCCGACGTACTGGCCCGCCTGGTAGTCGAAGGAGAATCCCCAGCCGGGCTTGATGACCAGCGTGGCTGAGTCGACGGTTTCCCGGCGCACGTCGAGCACCCTGCCCCGCAGTTCCCGTGCCGACCACAGCGGGTTGGCCAGCTTCAGATAGTCGTCGGGCAACAACGGCGTGGTGATCCGACCCGCGATGGTGCGCAGAACCTGCCACCCCAGGTTGCGCTTGGCTCCCGCGACAGACGGCCGGACGGTGTCGCCCACGATGGCCGTGGTCTTGATGCTGTTTTTGGCCATGACTACTCCTGCCCGATCTGCGGCCACTACCGGGCCCGCAATCGCTTACCTACGGTACCGTAACTTACGGTACCGTATTCAGCCTCACAGCAGGTCCAGCAGGTCCAGCAGAAACTGCAGCTCCTGGGGCGCGTACCAGGCCAGA
>CAXMSM010000450.1:0-4678 GCA_964195655.1 uncultured Gammaproteobacteria bacterium
GACCCCGCTGATGCCGCCGCTCTCGTTGCCGGACTCCTCCACCAATGCGGTGGCGGTCTCGATTGCATCCGGCAGCGTGTTCGCGGTGATGACCCGCTCCGGGCCGAAACGCTCCTCGGCCTTGACCGCCAGCGCCTCCACGTCGAGCGCTCGGGGCGACCCATTGTGGGTGACGACGATCTGGTCCAGCACCGGCTCAAGCGCGGCCAGAATGCTGTCCGCGTCCTTGTCGGCCATGACGGAGACGACGCCTACGAGATATCTGAAGTCGAACTCCTCCCCCAGTGCCTGAGCCAGTGCGGCAGCCCCCGCAGGATTATGTGCCGCATCGATGAAAACCGTTGGCGCGCTGCGCATCCGTTCTAACCGGCCTGGCGAGGTGACGGCAGCGAAGCCAGCCCGCACGGCGTCGACGTCAAGTTGGCGTTGTGCACCGGCCCCGAAGAAAGCCTCGACGGCCGCCAGCGCGATGACGGCGTTGTGCGCCTGGTGCTCGCCGTGCAGTGGAAGGAACAGATCGGAGTACACCCCGCCGAGCCCCTGGAGCTCGAGCAGCTGACCACCGACGGCCACCTGCCTGCCCAGCACCGCGAACTCCGAGTCCTCGCGAGCGACCGCTGCGTCGGCGCGCACCGCCTGCGCCAGCAGCACATCCATCGCTTCCTGCGGCTGACGGGCGATCACCGCGACCGTGCTCACATCTGCGCCCGAGGCCACAGACTCCTCGGACTGCTTGGTGATGATCCCGGCCTTTTCGCCGGCGATCTCGGCGACGGTCTCGCCCAGATAGTCGGCATGGTCGATGCCGATAGGCGTGATGACCGCGACCGGGCCGTTGACGATGTTGGTGGCGTCCCATCGGCCGCCGAGCCCAACCTCGACCACCGCCACGTCGATCGGGGCGTCGGCGAATGCCGCGAACGCCATCGCGGTGACGACCTCGAACTTGCTCAGGGCCGGGCCCACCTCACCAAGAGCACCTGCCTGCGACTGCTGGTCGACAAGCTCGATGAAGGGTTCGAGTTCACGGTAGGTATCCACGTATGTCGCGGGACTGACCGGCGCGCCGTCGACCGAGATTCGTTCCACCGCCGACTGCAGATGTGGACTGATGGTGCGCCCGGTGCGCCGGGCCAGCGCAGTCAGCAACGCGTCGACCATCCTGGCCACCGACGTCTTGCCGTTGGTTCCCGCGATGTGAATCGACGGATAGCCGAGCTGAGGTGACCCGAGCATCTCCATCAGCGCCGAGATCCGGGCGGTGCTCGGTTCGATCTTGGTCTCCGGCCAACGCTGATCTAGTAAGTGCTCGACCTGGAGCAACGACGCGATCTCGTCCGGGGTCGGTTCGGGTTGGCCGGTCATTTGGGGAACGACTCGAGCCTCGCGGTGATGCGCTGCACTTCTTCCCCGGCGACCTGCTGGCGAGCCCGGATTTTGTCCACGACCTCGGCGGGCGCCTTGGACAGGAACCCCAAGTTGGCGAGTTTGCCTGCGGTGCCCGCCAGCTCCTTCTGCGCTGCGGCCAGATCCTTCTCCAATCGGCGTCGTTCGGCTGCTACGTCGACGGTTCCCGATGTATCGAGTTCGACAACCATGGTGACTGCCGACAACCGCACTTCGAGCGAGGCCGACGGGGTGAAGTCGTCGGCCGGCGGAGTCAGCCAAGCCAGGGCTGTGATTGCCGGAACGTGCGCGTCGAGCCCGGCGGCGGTGACGTCGGAAAGCCGGGCCGGAACCTTCTGCCGGTCGGCAAGGCCCTGATCACTGCGGAACCGGCGCACCTCGGTGATCAGCTTCTGCATATCGGCGATACGTTGTGCTGCCCCGTGATCCACACCGACGCCCGAGGGCGCGGGCCAGTCAGCGATGACCAGGGAATCGCCGCCGGTCAGCGACTTCCACAGCACCTCGGTCACGAACGGCATCACCGGATGCAGCAGTTTGAGCAGGGTGTCCAGCACGGACGCCAGGACTGCGGTTGTATGCGAGACGCGCCGGTCGTCTTGGGAACCCAACTGCACTTTCGCCAGCTCGACGTACCAGTCACAGAACTCATCCCACGCGAAGTGATACAGCGCCTCACATGCCCTATTGAACTCGTAGCTGTCCAACGACGAATCAACTTCGGCGCGTACTTCTTCGAGCCGACCGAGAATCCAGCGGTCGGCATCGGTGAGTTCACCGATCGCGGGCAGCGGTGCCAGGCTGGCCCCGTTGAGCAACGCGAAACGGGTCGCGTTGAACAGTTTGGTGGCGAAGTTACGAGCAGCCCGGGCATTGTCCTCCCCGATGGCCAGATCGCCACCGGGGCTGGCGCCGCGGGCCAAGGTGAATCGCAGTGCGTCCGCGCCGAATTTCTGCACCCATTCGAGGGGGTCGATGCCGTTACCGCGCGACTTGCTCATCTTGCGACCGAACTCGTCGCGGATCAGGCCGTGCAGGAACACATTTTCAAAGGGAACCTGCGGGCGTGACTTTTTCTGGGCACCGTCTGCGGTGATCGCAGAATCCTCGGCCACGAATGTGCCGAACATCATCATCCGCGCCACCCAGAAGAACAGGATGTCGTAACCGGTCACCAGCACCGTAGTCGGGTAGAACTTCGCCAACTCGGCGGTGTGATCGGGCCAGCCCATCGTGGAGAACGGCCACAGCGCTGAGCTGAACCACGTGTCAAGCACGTCGGCGTCCTGCTCCCAGCCCTCCGGTGGGTCCTCGTCGGGTCCCACACACACGGTTTCGCCGTTGGGGCCGTGCCAGATCGGGATGCGGTGACCCCACCACAGCTGACGCGAAATGCACCAATCGTGCATATTGTCGACCCAACTGAACCAGCGGGGTTCCAGACTGGCCGGGTGAATCACGGTGTCGCCGTTGCGGACCGCGTCGCCGGCCGCCTTGGCCAGGGACTCCACCTTGACCCACCACTGCAGGCTCAATCGCGGCTCGATCGGCTCGCCGCTGCGTTCGGAATGGCCCACACTGTGCAGATAGGGTCGCTTCTCGGCGACGATGCGTCCCTGTTCGGCCAGCGCCTCGCGGACCGCGACCCGCGCGTCGAACCGGTCCATTCCGTCGAATGGTGTTCCGGTGTCGGCGATCCGGCCCTTGGTGTCCAGCATCGACGGCATCGGCAATTGGTGACGCATGCCGATCTCAAAGTCGTTCGGGTCGTGCGCAGGCGTGACTTTCACTGCACCCGTTCCAAATTCCGGGTCAACGTGGTGATCGGCAACGATAACGATGCGTCGATCCAGGAACGGGTGCGGCAGTGTTTGACCGGTGAGGTGGCGGTATCGCTGATCGTCGGGATGCACCGCGATGGCCGTATCGCCGAGCATCGTCTCCAGACGGGTGGTGACTACCACAACATGGGGCTCGTCATCGTTCATCGATCCGTATCGGAACGACACCAGTTCGCCCTCGACGTCCTCGTACTTGACCTCAAGGTCTGAGATCGCCGTCTCGAGCACCGGCGACCAGTTGACCAGTCGCTCGGCCTGGTAGATCAGCCCTGCGTCGAAGAGCCGTTTGAAGATCGTGCGCACCGCGCGCGACAGGCCGTCATCCATGGTGAAGCGGTCGCGGCTCCAGTCCACACCATCACCCAGGGCGCGCATCTGCGCCCCGATGGTGCCGCCGGACTCTCGTTTCCAGTCCCAGACCTTGTCGATGAACAGCTCACGACCGAAATCCTCTTTGGTCTTACCGTCGGCCGCGAGCTGCTTCTCCACCAACGATTGGGTGGCGATGCCGGCGTGGTCCATACCGGGGAGCCAGAGGGCCTCGTAACCCTGCATACGTTTGCGCCGGGTCAGCGCGTCCATCAGCGTGTGGTCGAGTGCGTGCCCCATGTGCAGGTTGCCGGTGACATTGGGTGGCGGCAACACGATCGAGTAAGCGGGCTTCCCACTGCTGGGATCGGCACTGAAGTAGCCGGCGTTGACCCAGCCCTCGTACAGGGTGCTCTCCACCGCCCCCGGATCCCACGATTTGGGCAGGGCGTCAAGCGCCGGGCCCCCTTCAGGGCCACTGCCGGCGATGGGTTGGGAACTGTCGGTCACCGAGCCATTCTAGGAAGACGTCGCAAGCGGCTGACCGCCACCCGGCAACCCGCTACTTCTTCCCACCCAGTAGCCCACCCAGGATATCTCCGCGGGGCCCGCCGTCCTGGCTGCCGCTTAAGACGCTGCCCGAAGATCTTCGAGATTGCCCTAGAGCCGTCGGATTCGTCGACCTGGTCGACGCTCACCCCCCCGTCGAGTAGGCCGCTGACGGCGTGCGTGTTCGCCGCAGACGCGATATTGGTCGCAGCGTCGGGATCCTGGGCGTTCTGCTGCAAGCCACCGACAGGAGTTCGGCTCTCGCTAGACCGAACGTCAATCAGTTCAGCCGCGCGGCCTCCAGCGACACCCCTGCCGCGGGGAATCGGGCCAGCAGCGCGTCACCCATTGCCGCTGCCGGGGTCAGCACTCCGCGCAGGTCAGAAAGCTGAATCCGATCCAGCGCAAGAGCCAGTCCGCTTTCGCCCAACAAGACCGATGTCGCCTTATAGCCCGGGTCACCCTGCTGGGCCATCCGCGCAATGTGTGGACCACCCGGATAGGGCAGCCCGAGCATTTTGGCGGCCTTGTCAAAGGCCTCACCGGCGGCATCATCCAGTGACTCACCCAGC
>CAXMSM010000451.1:0-5808 GCA_964195655.1 uncultured Gammaproteobacteria bacterium
GTGCAGGTGATGATCGAGGGGCCGGGCCATGTCCCGATGCACAAAATCGTCGAGAACGTGCGCCTTGAAGAAGAGTGGTGCGAAGAGGCGCCGTTCTACACCCTGGGCCCGCTGGCCACCGACATCGCACCCGGCTATGACCACATCACGTCGGCCATCGGGGCGGCGATCATTGCGCAGGCCGGTACCGCGATGCTCTGTTACGTCACGCCCAAGGAGCACCTCGGCCTGCCGAACCGCGCGGACGTCAAAGACGGCGTGATCGCCTACAAGATCGCTGCCCATTCAGCTGATCTCGCCAAAGGTCATCCCCGCGCACAGCAGCGCGACGATGCACTGTCCAAGGCCCGCTTCGAGTTCCGATGGCACGATCAGTTCGCGTTATCCCTGGATCCGGACACTGCGCGCGAGTACCACGATGAAACGCTGCCCGCAGGGCCAGCCAAGACTGCCCACTTCTGCTCGATGTGTGGACCGAAGTTCTGTTCGATGCGTATCACGCAGGACGTGCGGGAGGCCTATAAGAAGGGCATGGCCGAGAAGTCCCGCGAGTTCGCTGAGCATGGAAATCAGGTGTATCTGCCGGTCGTTACGACGTGACCTACCTGCCCCTCACCCCGCCGGGCCACACGCCTCTTCGCGTAATGACCATCGCCGGCTCGGACTCCGGCGGTGGAGCGGGGATACAGGCCGACATGCGAACCTTCGCCATGCTCGGGATCCACGGCCTGTTTGCAATCACCGCGGTGACCGTGCAGAACTCGCTGGGCGTCAAGGGGTTCCACGAGATACCGCTCGATGTGATCTCCGGCCAGATCGAGGCAGTGGCCTCCGACATCGGGTTGCAGGCTGCCAAGACGGGCATGCTCGCATCCTCGGACATCATCGACACGGTCGCTGATGCCTGGTCCAGCCAGGGCCTCGCGGACAGTACGCCGCTCGTCGTCGATCCTGTGTGCGCCTCGATGCACGGTGACCCGTTACTCCACCCGAGTGCACTGAATTCGCTGCGGGAGAAGCTTTTTCCACTAGCAACGTTGGTAACACCCAACCTCGACGAGGTCCGACTGCTCACCGGAACAGAAGTCGTCGACGCCGCGACCCAACGCACAGCGGCCCGGGAACTGCACGCGCTCGGCCCGCAGTGGGCATTGGTCAAGGGCGGGCACCTGCGATCGTCGACACACAGCCCAGATCTGTTGTTCGATGGCAACGAGTTCCACGAATTCGATTCCGCCCGGATCGACACCGGTGATGATCACGGTGCCGGTGACACGTTGGCCGCCGCCATTGCCAGCGCCCTCGCGCACGGATACACCGTGCCCGACGCAGTCGCATTCGGAAAGCGCTGGGTGACTGAATGCCTGCGCGCGGCATACCCACTGGGGCACGGCCACGGACCAGTTTCGGCGCTGTTTCGGCTCGCCTAGTGGACCAGATCGCCGGCATCCTGCACGAGCCCGCAGGCACCCCCGTCGGTGGTGTGGCCCTCACGCACGGCGCAGGAGGCAGCCGCGAATCACCGATACTCACCGCGATCTGCGAGGAATGGGCGCGACGCGGCTGGCTGGCAATTCGCTACAACCTGCCGTACCGGCGACGACGCCCCAAAGGGCCACCCTCGGGCCCGTCCGCCACCGACCGGGCAGGCATCCTCGAGGCGGTGGCGGCGGTTCGCCAGTTACTGGGCGGACCGGACCTACCCGTCGTTGCCGGCGGCCACTCCTACGGTGGACGCCTCACCTCGATGGCCGTCGCCGACGACGGCCTGGACCTCGACGTGCTTACGCTGTTTTCCTACCCACTGCACCCGCCCGGGAAACCCGAGCGTGCGCGCACCGAGCACCTGCCGCGCATCACCATGCCCACTGTCTTCACCCACGGATCCGCTGACCCATTCGGAACCATCGAGGAGGTCCGGCTGGCCACCGCCCTCATGCCCGCAGCTACCGAGATCGTGGAGATCAGCGGTGCACGGCACGACCTCAGCTCTAAGAAGCTCGATGTCTCGATCCTTGCCGTCGACGCGGCGCTCCGACTGCTCGACTGACCGCTACCTCGGGTACCGTCTTCAACTATGACTTCGGAGCATTTTGACGCGGTCATCGTGGGAGCCGGCTTTGCCGGAATCGGCGCCGCGATCCAGCTCAAACGAATGGGTTACGAGAACTTCGTCATCCTTGACCGCGAGGATGACCTGGGCGGGACGTGGTATGTCAACCACTACCCCGGCCTGGCGGTGGACGTTCCCACCACCACCTACTCGTACTTTTTCGAGCCGAACCCGAATTGGTCACGGCTCTTCTCCCCGGGCAACGAGATCAAGCAGTACGCCGACGACGTCGCCGACAAGTACGACGTGCGCCGCCACATGCGGTTCAGCACGACCGTCGAGGGTGCGCGATGGGACGAGGACGCCAAGCTGTGGCGCGTCGCCCTGCGCGATGGCCAAACCATGGCGGCCCGGTACCTCATCACCGCCACGGGTTTTCTGTCTCAACCGCACGTCCCCGACATCCCCGGCATCACCGGATTCGGCGGGCGGATCATCCACACCACCGCGTGGGACGACTCCTACGATCCGACGGGTGAACGGGTGGGCATCATCGGTACCGGTGCCACCGCCGTTCAGCTCATCCCGGAGTTGGCGAAGAAAGCCGCCGATCTCACCGTGTACCAGCGGACACCGATCTGGGTGGTGCCCAAGTTCGACCCCCCGATTCCTGAGCGCGCCAGGCGACTCTTCGCGCGGATACCCTTGACCCAGAGGATTATTCGGGCGATAACCGATGCTATCTACGAGTTGATGGTGTCGGTGGCCATACTGCACTACCGGAGGTTTCGCGGGCGGTTCAATATCGCCGCCGGCGACCTCGCCAAGATTCACCGGATCGCGTCGATCCGCGACAAGGAACTTCGGGACAAGCTCACGCCCGACTACGACTTCGGGTGCAAGCGTCCCACGTTCTCCAACAGCTACTACCGGACGTTCACCAAGCCCCATGTCCACCTTCAGGACAGCGGGATCGCGCAGATCGAGGGCGACAGCATCATCGGCAACGACGGCACCGAGACGGTCATCGACACATTGGTGCTGGCGACCGGCTTCGACCTGTGGGAGTCCAACTTTCCTGCCATCGAGGTAGTCGGGCGGGAGGGCCGCAATCTTGGAAAATGGTGGCGCGACACCAGATTCCAGGCATACCATGGCGTTACGGTACCGTTCTTCCCCAATTTTCTGTCGTTGGCAAGCCCTTACGGTTTCCTCGGGTTGAACTTCTTCAACAACATGGAGTACCAGATGCGGCATATGGACCGGCTCTTCGGTGAGATGAAGCGCCGCGATGCAACGACTTTCGAAGTCACCGACGAAGCTAACACGCGATATCTGAATCGCCAGACTGAATTGCTTGGTGGATCCGTATTCACCAACGGTGACTGCGCGTCGTCGCGGTCCTACTACTTCAACCCCAGCGGTGAGCCCACTCTGTTACGGCCTACATCGAGGCGGGCCGCGATCCGTGAGGCTTCCAACTTCCCGATCGTCGACTACCAGATCAACTAGGAGCCACCGTGCCGAAAGAGAATTCACATATCACCACCATCGCCGGGCTGGCCCTCGCCGGAGCCGGTGTGGCGCACTTCGTCGTCCCGCAGCTATTCGAGGGGCTCACCAAGCCGGCGTTCCCGAGCAACACCCGTCAGCATGTGTACATCGACGGTGGCATCGAGACGGCTGTCGGACTGGGGCTGGCAGCGCAGCAGACCCGCAAGCTAGCCCTCATCGGCCTCGCCGGCTATCTGCTCTACCTGATCGGCAATGTGGTTCACAACCGGTAGCTACCCCGCAGCATCGCGCCGTGAATTCGCCGCAAATGCCGGAATTACCACGGCTGCTAGGCACATTCGACACAGTCACGCTCGGGCTGGGCTCCATGGTTGGGGCAGGCATCTTCATCGCGCTGGCCCCTGCTGCGGCCGCCGCGGGGACGGGGCTGCTCATCGCACTCGCGATCGCTGCCGGCGTAGCGGGCTGCAACGCGATGTCCTCGGCCCGGCTGGCTGCGCGCTACCCGCAGTCAGGAGGAACCTATGTGTACGGCCGCGAGCGGCTCGGGGCGTTCTGGGGCCACACCGCGGGGTGGAGTTTCATCGTCGGCAAGACCGCGTCCTGCGCGGCGATGGCGCTGACCGTCGGGTATTACGTATGGCCGGCCTATGCCCATGCGGTGGCGGTCGCTTCGGTGGTCGCGCTGACGGCCTTCGGCTACGCCGGGATACAGAAGTCCGCACTGCTCACACGCGTCCTGGTGGCTGTGGTGCTGGCGGTGCTCGCGATGGTGGTGGTCGCCGTCCTCGGCTTTGGTGACGTCGACCCGTCCCGGTTGGTCGGGGATGATTTCGAATACCGGGGCGTGCTCCAGTCCGCCGGCCTGCTGTTCTTCGCCTTCGCCGGCTACGCACGCATCACCACCCTCGGCGAGGAGGTCCGCGATCCGGCGAGAACCATTCCTCGCGCCGTCCCGCTGGCGCTTGGTATCGCCCTAGCCGTCTATGCGTTGGTTGCCGTCGCGGTGCTCGCGGAGCTGGGCAGCGCCGAACTCGCCTCGTCGGAGGCTCCGCTGTCGGAGGCTGTGCGCGCGGCCGGCTTCCCGGGTCTGGTTCCGGTCGTCGGCGTAGGCGCGGCGATCGGCGCGTTGGGGGCTCTGTTGGCGCTGCTGCTCGGCGTATCGCGAACCACCCTGGCCATGGCCCGAGATCGCCACCTGCCACATACGCTGTCCGCGGTCCACCCGCGTTACCGCACGCCACACCGCGCGGAGCTGGCCGTCGGACTCGCAGTCGCCCTGCTGGCCGCCGTCGTCGATGTCCGCAACGCAATCGGCTTCTCATCATTCACAGTGCTGCTCTACTACGCGATCGCCAACGCGTCGGCAATGACGGTCGGAGGCCGTCTACTGCCCGCGGTCGGGCTAGCCGGCTGCTTGACCCTGGCCGTCACGCTGCCGGCAACCGCTGTGGTGACCGGGACGGCGGTGGTCCTGATCGGCATGCTCACCTACGCGGTACGAGTCCGCCAGTGCGATTCCTGAGTGCTCATGACTCCTTCAGTTCATGGCGGGTGCGGTCTTCACGGACCGGTATTCCGTTGCGGCCGCGCTGGTTCTGCGCGTAGAGGCCCACCGAGTGGGCGACGCCACCGCCGTGGATCTGCAGCGCCGTCCGGTCGATGTGGTCGAGTGTGTCCGTGTCCTTGTGGTAATTCGGGTCGAACGGTTGGTCGGCCTGACCTCCCCACACTTCAGCCTGCTGTAGGGACTTCTTGTCTTCGGCACCCGAGTACAGGCCCCCCGCAGGAACTCCCGATTTGGTAAAAGGGTCATAATCGGATCTGCCGTCAAACGAAGTGTCCTCGGCGGGCTTGCCCTCACCGTCAAGGTAGGCCACCAAGGTCCGCTCAATCCCCGCCGAACCTTCCGGGATCCGCGGGACCCCCTCCCCCGCACCGGGCTTGGTCGACTGGTCACCGTCGTAGGTGAAATACCCTGGGTTGGGCGACCCGAGCATGTCGAAATTTAGGTACATCGCGATGTCCTTGAGGGCTTCGACACCCAGAGACTCGACGTAGTCACCTGACCCGACTAGTCCGAATTCCTCGGCCCCCCAGAACCCGAACCTGACAGCGTTCTGAATTGGAGGCGAACTTCCCAGCTGCAGCGCGGTTTCGAGCACAGCCGCCACCCCGGAACCGTTGTCGTTGATGCCCGGCCCCTCAGCCACGCTGTCGAGGTGCGCACCGACCATGAC
>CAXMSM010000452.1:0-3595 GCA_964195655.1 uncultured Gammaproteobacteria bacterium
GTAGCGCTCTGGCGGGATGAGCCAGACGCTGATCTCTAACTCGTTGGTAGCGGGGTAGATGGTGTCCACGTCGACGGCGACCACCAGGCTATCGGCAGGTTGGGAGTCGAACTGGCCCAGCGTTTGGGACGAGCTTGCTACCCACCAGGACCCGAGCAGCGAGGCGATGTAGAACAGCCCGACAATGGCGATGCTTGAGGCCTTGTGTATCCGCCAAGGCGGCGGGCGTCTGTCATCCGGCACCTGAGGATGTTAGCGCCGCAGACCAATATTGCGCCCGGTCTGGGGCGACAACTTCGCGATTTGGGCGTACTTCGTCATTCTGACCGTCATTCTGACCGTGACCGACTGCCCCGAAATCGCCAGTGGCTCAACGCGCGAACATCAGCGCGCGCTTGACCTCTTGGATAGCTTTGGTCACCTGGATGCCGCGCGGACAGGCCTCCGTGCAGTTGAACGTGGTGCGGCAGCGCCACACTCCGTCGATGTCGTTGAGTATGTCGAGCCGCTCGGCGGCTCCCTCGTCACGGCTGTCGAAGATGAACCGGTGGGCGTTGACGATGGCCGCCGGGCCGAAATAGGACCCCGCGCTCCAGTAGACAGGGCAGCTGGTGGTGCAGCACGCGCACAGGATGCACTTGGTGGTGTCGTCGTAGCGCGCCCGGTCGGTCTGGCTCTGAATCCGCTCGCGGGTCGGCTGATTGCCCGTGGTGATCAGGTAGGGCTTGATCGCACGGAACGCGTCGAAGAACGGCTCCATGTCCACCACCAGGTCCTTCTCCACCGGCAGGCCGCGTATCGGCTCGATCGTGACGGTGAGCTGGGTGCTCGACTTCTTGGGCAGCAGGTCGCGCATCAGCACTTTGCAGGCCAGGCGGTTGACCCCGTTGATGCGCATCGCGTCTGATCCGCACACGCCGTGAGCGCAGGACCGCCGGAACGTCAGCGTGCCGTCCAGGTACCACTTGACGTAGTGCAGCAGGTTGAGCAGGCGGTCCGACGGTAGGCACGGCACGCGGAAGCTCTGCCAGCCGCTCGTATCGCCGTGAGCGTCGGGGTCTTCTGGATTGAACCGGGCGATCTTCAGCGTCACCATCACCGAGCCCTCCGGCACAGGCGGCAACGCTGGATCCTTCGTCTGGACCTCAGGGGCTGTCATCAGTACTTCCGTTCCATCGGCTCGTACCGCGTCTGGACCACCGGTTTGTAGCCCAATCGGATGTCACTCAGCAGGTTGGGAGCGTCGCTAGATCCCCCGGCCGCTTCGCTCCTGCCCTCCAGGACCTTGTAGGCCATCGTGTGACGCATGTAGTTGGTGTCGTCGCGGTTGGGGTAGTCCTCGCGGGCGTGCCCGCCGCGCGATTCCTTGCGGTTCAGCGCCCCGACCACGGTGACCTCGGCGAGTTCCAGCAGGAAGCCCAGTTCGATGGCTTCGAGTAGATCGCTGTTGTAGCGTTTTCCCTTGTCATGCACGGTGATTCGCGAATACCGTTCCTTGAGGGCGTGGATATCGGTCAGCGCCTGCTTGAGTGTCTCCTCGGTGCGGAAAACCGCCGCGTTGTTGTCCATCGACTGCTGCAGCGTGCTGCGGATATCGGCGACCCGCTCGTTGCCGTGTTCGGAGAGGATGTCGCCGACCCAGCCCGACACCATCGTCGCGGGATTCTGCGGCAACTCGAGGAAGTCGCGGCCCAGCGCATAGTTGGCCGCCGCGATACCGGCGCGACGGCCGAACACGTTGATGTCGAGCAGCGAGTTGGTGCCCAGGCGGTTGGCACCGTGAACCGATACGCATGCGCACTCGCCGGCAGCGTATAGGCCGGGGACGATGGTGGTGCTGTCGCTGAGCACCTGGCCGTTGACCGTGGTCGGGATGCCGCCCATCACGTAGTGACACGTCGGGTACACCGGGACGAGTTCGTTGACCGGATCCACGCCCAGATAGGTGCGGGCGAACTCGGTGATGTCGGGCAGCTTGGCCTCAAGGACGTCCGCGCCGAGGTGGCGTACGTCGATGTAGACGTAGTCCTTGTTGGGCCCGGCGCCGCGGCCCTCCAGCACCTCGAGCACCATCGAGCGGGCCACGATGTCGCGGGGCGCCAGGTCGACGATCGTCGGCGCGTACCGCTCCATGAACCGTTCACCGTCGCCGTTCAGGAGACGGCCGCCCTCGCCGCGTACCGCTTCTGAGATCAGGATGCCCAGACCCGCGAGGCCAGTCGGATGGAACTGGTGGAATTCCATGTCTTCCAGGGGAAGTCCCTTGCGGAAGATGATGCCAAGGCCGTCGCCGGTCAGCGTGTGTGCGTTGGAGGTCGTCTTGTACATCCGGCCCGAACCGCCGGTGGCGAACACGATCGCTTTGGCGTGGAATACATGAATATCGCCTGTCGCCAACTCATACGCGATTACGCCGGTGGCCACCGGGCCGGCCGCGGTCTGCGTCATAGCGATGTCGAGCGCGTAGAACTCGTTGAAGAACTCGACGTCGTGTTTGACGCAGTTCTGATACAGCGTCTGCAGGATCATGTGACCGGTGCGGTCGGCGGCGTAGCAGGCGCGTCGTACGGGGGCCTTACCGTGGTCGCGGGTGTGTCCACCGAAGCGGCGCTGGTCGATGCGGCCCTCGGGGGTGCGGTTGAACGGCATCCCCATCTTCTCCAGGTCGAGCACCGCATCGATGGCCTCCTTGGCCATGATCTCGACGGCATCCTGGTCGGCCAGGTAATCACCGCCCTTGACGGTGTCGAAGGTGTGCCACTCCCAGTTGTCCTCTTCGACGTTGGCCAGCGCCGCGCACATGCCGCCCTGGGCCGCACCGGTGTGACTGCGTGTCGGGTACAGCTTGGTCAGCACCGCTGTGCGTGCGCGCGGGCCCGACTCGACAGCTGCGCGCATGCCGGCCCCGCCTGCGCCGACAATGACGACGTCGTGGCGATGTTCTTGAATCAAGGTTGCCGTCTCCTTGCAAAGATCATTGGGAAGATCGTCGGAAAGCTCAAGAGATTGTCGCGTCGAAGGTCAGCAACACGTATGTGCCCAGTATCAGCGTGAACGCCATCGACAGTGCCAGCAAGGTGTTGAGCCAGAACTTCGTGGAGCCCTTGCGGGCGTAGTCGGCAATGATCGTGCGCATCCCGTTGCCACCATGCAGTTGCGCCAGCCACAACAACAGCAGGTCCCAGATCTGCCAGAACGGGGAGGCCCAGCGCTGCGCGACGTAGTTGAAGTCGATGCGGTACACGCCGTTTTCCCAGATCAACATGATGAACAGGTGGCCAAGCGCTAGGAAGATGAGCACGACGCCCGAGAACCGCATGAACAGCCAGGTGTACTTCTCGAAGTTGGGCATGCCCGCGCCGCGTCGCGGTGCGCGGGGGTTGTCCAGGCTCGCGGGCCGGTCGTGGTTGCGCTGCATGACGGGGGCCGGGCCGCCGCGGTCGCTGATGTGGTCGTAAGGATTCTCGGCCCCGCTGCGGGCGCTCACAGGAACCGCTCCGCCATGTGCATGCCCACCACGCCCAGTGCCGGAATGAAGACCGCCAGCCAGATACCGGCGACTATCCACAACATCAGCCTCTGGTACTTCGGTCCC
>CAXMSM010000453.1:0-2589 GCA_964195655.1 uncultured Gammaproteobacteria bacterium
GTGGTCTCGATTCCCTCCGTGGCTTCGACGGCGGCTTGTAAACCGTCGGGCCACCGCTGCAGGGTCGCGATGCGGCCGCGGGAGGCGTTGATCAGATGCACCGCGTTGTCGCGCAAGATGTAGTGGACGTCGCGTTGCAGCAGCACGTATGCGTGCAGGGCGACGTTGATCTCAGTGAGCGTTGTGGCGACGTGCTCCTCGGAATACAGGTCGATGCCGCCCAGTGCCGCCTCGACCTTGAGGGCGCCCGCCTCGGTCAGGTGCACGTTGCGGCTTTCGGTGTCGGCCGCGAAGTCCTTGCCCTCGTCGAGCTCGCCGACGAGCCGGATGAGCTCGACGCGCGGCGTCTCCCGATGGCTGGTGCCCGCCAACACCAGCGGGACCAGCGCTTCGTCGACGAGGACCGAATCGGCCTCGTCGATCAACGCCACGTCCGGATTCGGGGACACGAGATTCTCGACATCGGTCACCAGCTGGTCGCGCAGCACGTCGAAGCCGATCTCGTTGACCGACGCGTAGGTGACGTCGCACTGGTAGGCCTCGCGGCGCTGGACGGCGGTGGAGTCAGCGGTGATCCAGCCGACAGTCAGTCCCATCGCTTCGATCAGCGGACCCATCCATTCGGCATCGCGGCGGGCCAGATAATCGTTGATCGTGATGACGTGCACGCTGCGACCCGCGAGCGCGTAGCCGGCAGCAGCGATCGCACCAGACAGAGTTTTGCCCTCACCGGTGGCCATCTCAACGACGTCGCCGGCCAGCATCCGAAGCGCGCCCTGCAGCTGTACATCAAAGGGACGGAGGGCGGTCGTCCTTTCGGCCGCCACACGGGCTATCGCCAGAAACTGGGGCATGTCGGCGGAGTCGGCCAGGTCCTCGAGCTCAAGCAAGCCAGCCGCTTTCTTTAGCTGCTCATCGTCGAGGTCAGCAGCCTTGGCGTCGAATTCGGCGGCCTGATCGACTAGCTCCGTCGACAGCGTCTGGTCCTTGTCGGCACTCGCGCCCAGCAGCTTCCAGAAACGGTTGGAGAGCCGCCCCGGTTTGGGTTTTGCCGTAGTTTTCGAAGAGTTGCGAGCCACAGGGTTACGGTACGCGGCGGGGGCCGGAACCCAACCTGTAGGCCGAGTCGGCGTCGGCGCAAGCCACCGCGCGACGGCGTAGCAGTTCCACAGCCGGCAGATCGTCGCGGTACCTTGCCCGAATGGAATTGTTCACCCCCACGCTCAACTGGACCAGTGAGATCTGGACCTCGCTGTGGTGGATCGTCCAGGGCTGGGGGTACGCGGCGGTGGCCACCGTCGTGGCCCTGACGCTGATCGTCCGCTTCACCACCTGGGGACGGCAGTTCTGGCGCGTCACGCGGGGGTACTTCACGGGCCCCGAAAGTATGGTCGTCTGGCTGTGGCTGGCGGGCATCCTGCTGCTGGTCATCGCGAGTGTCCGGCTGTCGGTGCTCTTCAGTTACCAGGGCAACGACATGATGACCAGCTTCCAGGTCATCGCGTCGGGGGTCGGTGCGGGAGACGACGCAGTCCGTGCATCGGGCCGGGACGGCTTCTGGCTGTCGATGTGGGTCTTCTCGGTCCTGGCGGTCATCAACGTCGCCATCATCATGCTCAATCTCTTTGTCACCCAGCGGTTCATGCTCCGCTGGCGTACCTGGCTCACCGACCAGTTGACCGGTGACTGGCTCGACGGCAAAGCTTTCTACCGGACGCGATTCATCGATGACACCATCGACAACCCCGACCAGCGCATCCAGGCTGATATCGACATCTTCACCGCCGGCGTCGGAGCCCTGCCCAACACGCCGAACAACACGGCTAGTTCCACGCTGCTGTTCGGTGCCGTCTCCTCGATCGCCGCGATGATCTCGTTCACCGCGATTCTGTGGAATCTTTCGGGGCCGGTGACCCTGCCGCTGATCGACATGGAGTTGCCCAAGGCGATGTTCTGGATCGGCGTCGTCTACATCCTGTTCGCGACGGTCGTCGCTTTCTGGATCGGTCGGCCCATCATCACGCTGTCCTTCAACAACGAGAAGTTCAACGCAGTCTTCCGGTACGCGCTGGTACGACTGCGTGACGCGTCGGAGGCGGTGGCGTTCTACCGCGGCGAGGTAGCGGAGCGCACCGGGCTTCGGCGCCGGTTCGCCCCTATCGTGGCGAACTACAAGAAGTATGTGAACAGATTGGCGGGGTTCCTGGGCTGGAACCTTTCGATCAGCCAGGCCCAAGAGCTGATCCCCTACGTCGTGCAGTTCTCCCGCTTCTACAACGGTGAGATCACGCTGGGCCAACTCTCGCAGACAGCGAGTGCCTTCCGCGAGATCCTGAGTGGTCTGTCCTTCTTCAGGAACGCCTACGACAACTTCGCCGGCTACCGCGCCGCGATCATCCGCCTGCACGGCCTCGCGATCGCCAACGAGGAGGGCCGGGCGCTGCCCTCACTCATCGCGGAGGATTCTGTTGATGGCGGTGTGGAATTGGACGACGTCGAGGTTCGGACCCCGGACGGACGTCAGCTGATAGATCCACTCGACCTGTCGCTGCAACGCGGGGATGCGTTGGTGATCACCGGCGCATCCGG
>CAXMSM010000454.1:0-7432 GCA_964195655.1 uncultured Gammaproteobacteria bacterium
TCGGTGATCGGTGTAGGACCGTGAGTTTCCCGGCGATCTTCGCCACCTCGGGCACGATCTGCACGGCACTCGCGGCAGAGCCTACGATGACGACGCTCTTTCCCTCTAGCTCGACGCTGTTGTCCCAGCGGGTGCCGTGAAAACTCTCGCCCTCGAAGTGATCGATACCGGGGACGCTGGGGTAGCGGGGTGTGTGTTGGTTGCCCATCGCGTTGATCACGACATCGAATTCGATCGACTCACCGGCCTCGCTCTTGAGTTGCCAGACTCCGGCGTCGGCATACTGTGCGGCGGTAATCCGGGTGTTCAATCGAATGTGCGGGTCGAGGCCGAACTCCGTTGCGCACATCTGCAGGTAGGACTCGATCTCGGGCTGTCCCACGAAGTTTGCAGTCCAGTCGGGGTTGGGTCGGTACGAGAACGTATATGCGTGGGCCCAGACATCGCAGGCAAGTCCCGGGTAGGTGTGGAGGTGCCAGGTGCCCCCGACGGCGTCAGACTTTTCGAAGATCGTGAAGTTCGTGAAGCCGTGCGCGAGAAGTTCGTGGCCGGTGGCCAGGCCGGCGGGACCAGCGCCGATCACCGCGATTCGCAGAAGGGAATGATCGGCCATGTCGCGTTGGCGCCTCTCGTCGATGAGTCAGGATTCGCTAGTGGGCCGTCGAACCGGGCGACTAGTCCACGGCGGTCAACGGGGGTAGCTTTCGCACGAGCAATGAGTCGTAGCGGTTACGGATTTGCTCGACATAGCTTGGCCGAGTGGGAATCAGGAACTCGCCGGAGCGAATGGCGTCGATCACCGGCTTCACCACCTCGCCCGGAGCCATTCCCGCTGACAGCATCGTCGCGAGGGCCTCGGCCGTTCCCTTGCCGTCGGGGGTGTCGTCGACTCCGAAGCGCTCAGGTCTGACGCCGACCGTATGCGCGATCCCGGTATCGAAGGAGCTGGGGGTAAGCACCGACGCACCGATCTTGGAGCCAACGGCAGCGAGGTCGTGTGCCAGGCACTCAGACAGTGACAGGGCCGCACACTTCGAAACGACGTAGGGACCCGAAACCGGCGCAGAGACGAATGCAGCGACGGACGCGGTGTTGAGCACGTGGCCATCAGTCCCTTGCGCGATCATGCGCGGCACGAAGCTGCGAATGCCATGGATTATCCCGAAGACGTTCACGCCGAAGGCCCATTCCCAATCTTGGGTGCTCCGCTCCCAGCAGAGCCCGCCCTGAAATACCCCGGCGTTGTTGACCAACAAGTCGACGTGACCGAATTCGGTGAAACAGCCATCGGCCAGTGCCGCTACTGATTCAGCGTCGGAAACGTCCACGCGCCGTGCGACTGCGCCGACGCCGATTCGAGCGGCCGTCTCCTTTGCCGCTGACTCGTCGATGTCCGCAACGACCACCTGCATACCCTTGGCCGCGAAACCGATTGCGAGAGCCCGGCCGATTCCGTTAGCCGCCCCGGTTATCACCGCCACTTTGCCTTCGAGATCCCGAATCACTTCAACCTCTGTATCTTTCGTGATGAGGCAGCCCCTGTTCGCGAAGAGACATCCGCCGCGCGAGGGGTGAGGGTTTCGGCAAGGAGGTCAGCTAAGGCGCGCGTGCGAGTGCGAACCGGAAAGTCTGGAATGTGAACCCAGCTGAGCGCCATCGTCGCGTAGGCGCTCGCGATCAGATCGGCGAGCGTCTCGGCCGGAATGTCCGTACGCACCTGACCGGCCGCCATGGATTCGCGGGTGAAGCGCACAAAGGCCGCGTGAAATCCGCGGTTGCGGTCCTCGTGTACGTCGGTAAAAGCGAGCGATTCGACGCGGGCGGCAAGCGCACGCTCGCCCGGCGACACCGATAGCAGACGCTCCGCGAATCCCTCGAAGAGGAGAGTCAGCGCGTCGCCGATTGGAACCGGGCGACGTGACAACGTGTCCAACTGCTCGGAAATATCCAGCACCGCGCGCGCACCCATGGCGAGCAGCAAATCCGACTTGGCGGGGTAGTGGTTGAAGAAGGTGCCGTATGCCACGTCCGCGGCTTCGCAGATCTCGGCCACGGTCGTCTCGTCAAATCCCTTCTCGATGAACAGGGCCTCGGCCGCATCTAGAACGCGGCTGGAGACTTCGAGGCGCCGCCGCTCCCGACGCGTCGATCCCGCCGGGTGCGTCTCCGGAGAAGCCATATCCATCCTCAGCGAATGCCAGCGTCGGGTTAGTCAGAAAAATGTATCGTAGTATAAGTTTATATGAAAATCAGAGTTCATCGCGACACAGTTCATCGCGACACGGTGGCGTGGAGACGTAGGACGATGGCGCTCGCCGAGAATACCCACTACAGAAGGTGACCTCGCGCGTGAGTAAGCCAATCACTCTGACGCTCGACGTCCTAGGCGATGCACCCGTGGGCGGCAAGGCCAAGGGCCTGGCCAGGCTTGTCGAGCTCAGCTTGCGTGTGCCGGAGGCTTTCGTGGTCGTCGGCGCGACTCCCGGACAGTTGCCCGACGACCTCGCGGCGCGATACGCGGAACTTGGCGGAAAGTCGGTTGCGGTGCGATCTTCTGCGTTGGGCGAAGATTCGGCCGATGCGGGCTTCGCCGGTCAATACGAGACGATCTTGAATGTCACGGTTCGTGGCGCCCCCGTGAGTCGCGGTCGGGTTGTCGGGGTGGCGCGCATCGTGCGCAGTCTCGAAGATGCGGTAGCTCTTGAGCGCGACGAGATTCTCGTGGCGCCGATTACCGACGTCGGTTGGACGCCATACTTCGGTCTGATTGCCGGCCTGGTCACCGATATCGGGAGCGCCGTCTCCCATGGAGCAGTGGTAGCACGCGAATACGGGCTTCCCGCAGTTGTGAACACTCGCGTCGGAAGTCGGGTGTTCCATACCGGTGACCGGGTAGTACTTGATGGTGAGTTGGGCATCGTCCGTCTGGCGAACCACGACGAGTGAACGAGGCCGGTTCCGCCGAGCAGAACGCAGGGCCGTCGGCTCCCTAGTGGTTCTTCACCAAGACGACATGCGCAAGCGGAATCTGCATCCGCTCGGGCGCGGCCCCCAGGCGCTCGGCGACGCCGGCTTCCAGCCGGTCGAACAACTCCGATGCGCGCGGATCTTCGGCCCCGTCAGCAAGCGCCGTCGACAGTGCTGGGAACGCTGAGGCTCGGGCGAACCCGGCCCACCGTGCACCGAAAGCAACCGGGTCGCTGTCGATCTGGTAGCGATCCCAGAATCTATCGTCGGCGTCGAAGACTTCGAGGTGTTCGATCTCGAGCCGTTCGAAACGTCCGGATGGCGCGAACGGTGCCACGAAGTCAGCTTCGCTGCGCCCGACGGTGGGGATGCACATTCGGGACATCTCGTCGGCGGTGAGCAATCCGTCGGTCACCAACTCATCAAGCCCGTCCATCATCGCCGCCAGCAGCGGCTGGTAGCCGAACTCGCAGTCATCGCCGATGGCCATCGTCGTGATGACCAGTCGGCCACCGGGACATAGTTCCCGGCCGCGAAACGCGACGAACTCATGCCAGTCGCGGGCAGCCTGCTTGGCATAGGCGGTACGCGCGGATTGGTCCGCGCAGTAGGCCACCTGGAGGTGGCCGTCGATGGGGGCGGGAACCCGCCTCAACCATTGGACCGCCCAGGAACTCCAACCGAGGTTGACACTGTTGGAGGGCAGGATCTGCGAATAGAAGGATCGGCCGACTGCCGAGGCGAACGTGGCACCGTCCTTGCGCAGGTAGGTATCCGGATCTTCCTCCAGGGTCCGGAACAGCGCGGTGAAATCGTTATCGGGTATATCAGTATGGGCGACCAGCACAGTGTGGTCGGGGCGGGTTCGCTTGCGCAGCACTGCGATCGCAGCACCGACCGGGAGTAGTGAATTGTGCCCGCCGGAGGTGCCATAGTCGGCGATCACGATCGGCTGTGGTGCAGTCGGCAGCGGTACCGCGGCGGCAGCCTGCTCGAACACGCTGATGGCTGACTCGAGCCCAGCCGCCTGCAGCCGTGCAGCAGCGGAGTACGAGCGGCTGTCTGCGGGCTCCGGCCGCACGACGATGCTCGACTCAGGCATCGCGACCTCCGAGAACGTCCGGGTAAATCCGTTGCTTCCAACGGTAGTCCTCGGGCGGCGGCCACGCCGCAGAAGCGACAGCGTGAGAGGCGGGTACCACGTAGACGCCGGCGGCTCCCTCCGTTGTTATCTAGATGGCTACTGCCACCCGCAGCTGGCGTTCGGCCGCGACAGTTCACCGGTCTGCTGAAGTACGGGTGCGTTGTGAAGGCAGCTTCACGTTCGGCCACGGCAGTGCGCGAGCCTTCACGCTCGGCGGGGAGGGGTCAGTGGCCCCAGACTCAGTGGCCCCGGGGTCAGTGGCCCCGGGCTACCCATTCGTCGTAATGGACGATCTCGTCGCCGACAGTGGTCGAATCGCCATGGCCGGTGTAGACCGCCGTCTCGGCGGGCAGCTTCCCGAGCCGACTCGAGATCGAGTCCAAGATGGTGGGGAAGTCAGAGAACGAGCGGCCGGTGGCCCCGGGCCCGCCATGGAACAGGGTGTCGCCGCTGAACACCGCATTCAACTCAGGTGCGTGCCAGCACACCGAGCCAGGCGAGTGCCCCGGCGTGTGCAGAGCTCGTAGCTCGGTGCCGGCGACCTGCAGTCTGTCGCCCTCAGCTATGGGGTAGAAGTCGCTGTCGGGGTGGGTCATTCGCCACAACACGTCGTCGGCCGGATGCATCAGCACCGGGGCGTCGAGCGCCGCGCCCAGTTGCGGGGCGACGGTGACGTGGTCGTTGTGGCCGTGCGTGCACACGACCGCAACCACATGCCGTCCGCCGACAGCCTCGATGATCGGCTCGGCAGTGTGGGCGGCGTCGAACACCACCACTTCGTTGTCGTCGCCGACGAGCCAGATGTTGTTGTCGACGTCCCAGCTGCCGCCGTCGAGTTCAAACGTGCCGCTGGTCACGAGGCGCTGGATCGGGCCGCCCATCACAAAACCACCACCGAGCGCAGCACTTCACCGGCGTGCATCTGATGGAACGCCTCCTCGACATCGCCCAGCCCGATGCGTTCGGAGACGAACTTGTCCAACGGGAACCTGCCCTGAAGATAGAGGCTGATCAGGGTGGGAAAATCGCGCTCGGGCAGGCAGTCGCCGTACCACGACGACTTCAGTGACCCGCCGCGGGCGAAGAAGTCGATCAGCGGCATCTCCAGCGTCATGTCCGGGGTCGGTACCCCGACCAGGACCACGGTGCCTGCCAGGTCGCGGGCGTAGAAGGCTTGTTTCCACGTCTCAGGTCGGCCGACCGCGTCGATGACGACGTCGGCGCCGTTGCCGTCGGTGAGATCCTGAATGGTCTTCACCGTGTCCAACTCGCCCGCGTTGATGGTGTGGGTGGCGCCGAACTCGCGGGCCAGGTGCAGCTTCCTGTTGTCGGTGTCGACCGCGATGATGCGCTTGGCGCCGACCAGTCGGGCGCCGGCGATCGCCGCGTCACCGACGCCGCCGCAGCCGATAACCGCGACGGTGTCGTCGCGGTCAATCGCGCCTGTGTTGATCGCCGCACCCAGACCTGCCATCACACCGCAGCCGAGTAGCCCGGCTGCCGCGGGGTCGGCCGCCGGGTCGACCTTGGTGCACTGCCCTTCGTGCACCAGCGTCTTGTCGGCGAACGCCCCGATACCCAGCGCCGGGGTCAGGGGCGTGCCGTCGGTCAGGGTCATCGGCACCGATGCGTTGAAGGTGTCGAAGCAGTACCAGGGCCGTCCGCGTTTGCATGCGCGGCACTGGCCGCACATCGCGCGCCAGTTGAGGATCACGAAGTCGCCGGGCGCGACGTTCGTCACGTCGGCGCCGACCGACTCCACAGTGCCCGCGGCTTCATGGCCGAGCAGGAACGGAAATTCGTCGTTGATACCGCCTTCGCGGTAGGTCAGGTCGGTGTGGCACACGCCGCAGGCGAGGATGTCGACGACGACGTCGCCCGGTCCCGGGTCGGGGAGGACGATATCCACCAGCTCCACCGGCTCAGCCTTCGTCCGGGCGATCACACCGCGCACAGTCTGGGTCATGTCCTCAACTTAGCGCTCGGCCAATAAGCGGAGCAGTGTCCAAACGCAAGTCTGGTACATCGGGATTCCATGATGGATGCGCGCGATGCGGGATTTGATGGATGCGCGCGATGCGGGATTTTCCGACGCCGGTTCGCCCCAGATCGGCGCTAGTGCAGGCCCCCGCCCGTCGCCTCCTCCATCTGATCGAGGACACGGTCGAGGTTGAACGCTGCGGGCTTTTGCCGGGGCGGAAATTCCGCGAAGGTTTGTAACTGCTCGGCGGCCAGCGCTTGGGCGGGATAGAGGACGAAAATGTGCTCGAGCACCCAATTCCAGTAGCCGTTGGAGTTTTCGTCGGCGCGTTCGAAGGGATCGCGGCGCAGGTTGAAGATCTTGGGGATGCGTAACGGCACAAACGGTTCAGCCCACAGCTGCATCGTCTTTGCTCGCTGCTCGCAGAACACGATCTTCCAGTCGCCAATGCGGACAGCGGTGACCTGACCATCGTCACTGGTGTAGAAGAACCAGTCCCGAGGTGACTGGTCGGTCTGCCCGGTCAGGTAAGGCAGCGCGTTGTAGCCGTCTATATGGACGCGAAATGTCTTGTCGTCGAAGCTGTGCCCGACGCGCAGCTTGTCAGTGATATCGGGTTCGCCGACGGCCGCCATGAATGTGGCCAGCCATTCCTGTTGGGTCATGATGCCGTTGAGGGTGGTGCCGGCCGCGAATCGTTGCGGCCAGCGGGCAAAGCAAGGTACCCGGTAGGCGCCTTCCCAATTGGAGTTCTTCTCACTGCGCCACGGGCTGATCGCGACGTCTGGCCAGGTGTTGTAGTGCGGGCCGTTGTCGGTGGAGTACACGACAATCGTGTCCTCGGTGATGCCGAGTTCGTCGAGTAGGTCCAGCAGCTGACCGACGTGGCCGTCGTGCTCAACCATCCCGTCGTTGTAGAAGCCTTGCCCGCTCAGTCCCTCCGACTCCGCCTTGAGTCGGGTCCACAGATGCATTCTGGTGGCGTTCCACCACACAAAGAACGGCTTGTCGTCGCTGTGGGCTTGGCGGATGAAGGCTTCCGTGCGGTCGGTGACGTCGTCGTCGATGGTCTCCATGCGTTTCTTGGTCAGTGGCCCCGTGTCGGTGATGCGGCCGTCGGCGAAGGAGTGGATCACTCCGCGCGGGCCGAAGCGCTCCCGAAAGGCCGGGTCTTTCGGGTAGTCGGGGTGTTCGGGTTCGTCTTCGGCGTTGAGGTGATACAGGTTGCCGTAGAACTCGTCGAAACCGTGGTTGCTGGGGAGGAATTCGTCCTTGTCGCCGAGGTGGTTTTTGCCGAACTGGCCGGTGACGTAGCCGTGCGGCTTGAGTAGTTCGGCGAT
>CAXMSM010000455.1:0-1659 GCA_964195655.1 uncultured Gammaproteobacteria bacterium
CTGGATGACGCGCACCACGAACATCAATTGCATCGGCGAATCGAAGTTTAGGCCGAGTGGCTATCCGGGGCCGTCGCTGGCCGCGGCCAGCAGCGGCACCACGACGTCGCTGATCGGGGTGGTCAGGCCGTGGGTACGGCCTTTGCGGATGATCACCCCGTTACGCAGGTCCCATTCCAGCCGGCGGTGGGTTTCCCGGTCGGCAAGCATCGAGGTGCCCATATCTTTGGGAGCCGATCGGACAAGGTCGACCGTCTCCTCGACCACGTCGTCGCCGAGCCGGGCACCTTCGGCGCGCGCCACCGCCAGGCACTCGGTGACATAGCGGCGGGACAACGCTGCTACGTCGTCGCGGCGGAACATTCCGGACCGCCGCCCGGACAACGCCATGAATCCGGCCAGCGCGTTGACTAGCAGTTTGCGCCAGGCCGCGGTAGTGAAGTCGGGGTCGCAGTCGACCCTGGCGCCGGCGCCGCGCAGCAGTTCGGCGAAAATCTGCGCCGCCGGCCCGGTGGGCACCACCAGCGCCGCGTCACCGCGCAATCGCACCCACCCTTCTTGCTGAGTCTCCGCCGAATACCACACGATCCCAGGAACGATCGTCGAGGACGGACAGTGCGGCTGGACCTGCTCGACCTGCTCGACACCGTTTTGCAGGACGGCCACCACCGTCTGGTCGCCGCACAGCCTGGCCAGCCACCCGTGTGCGTCGTCGTTCTGAGTGGTCTTGACTGCCAGTATCAGCACCTCGACCTGGCCGTTGACCTCATGGGGATCGGTGTGCACCGGACCGGGCACCACGATGGGGTCTGCGCCGTCGGGCCGCAGTTCGATGCCAACGCACCAACGCTGCTTTAGCGGGATCGGTGGGCCAGGCGACCTCGAACTGGGCAGCGGTGAGGTCCCATCCCGAGGGAACCTCGACCGGTTCGCCGCTGCTGGTGTCGAACAGCTTGAACAGCACCGACACCGCTTCCACCGTCGCGCGGTGTTGCTCGAAATCGGCGCCGACATCCACCCGCCGTGACAGTGTCGATGTGCCATCGGGTTTCGGCTTCCCCGCCACGATGGTGCCGCCGGCGTCGGCGGCTACCCGGGCGGCTTGGGCGGTGGTGCGCATCTCCACGATCACGGGAGGCTGCCCGGTTCGGCTTTGGTAGCGGTGATCGCACGCATCGCCCGGTTTCGTGCACCGCGGCGGCCGTAGAGTCGCGCACACATCGAGGTGAGTACCTCGATCATGTCGCGCACCAGATCGTCGGTGGTTTCATCGGGCTCGGCGATCACGATCGTGCGACCCTGGGCTCCCAGTGCCGCCTGGAGGTTCTCCACCCCCAAGCGTGCCAGCCGATCCCGATGCTCCACAACGATCACTGTTGCAGTGGGGTGCGACAGAATCCGCTGGAGCTTCGGGCGTTTACCGTTCAGCCCGGAACCGACCTCACACACCGCCGAGCTGATCGCGTATCCGTTGGAGGTGGCCCACTGGGTGAGCCGCGCGACCTGGCAGTCGAGGTCAGCGCGTTGATCGTGTGAGGAAACCCGGGCATACAGCACCACACGACCGGCGGTGTCGCTGTCTTTCGTGGCGGTGTCAACCCAGATCGTTCCCGAGGCCAGTCGGCGTGCCGGCACAGGCATCTTGCCCTCCCGGAACCA
>CAXMSM010000456.1:0-7116 GCA_964195655.1 uncultured Gammaproteobacteria bacterium
CCAACGGGTAATTGACTTTATTGCAGTCCGCCGGCGTGCTGGGTCCTGCAGCTGTGAAGGGGCCGTCGACAGTCGAGGTCGGGGGGTTGGTGGGGTTCGCGCACCCTGCGGCTGCAAAAACCAGCACGACTGAGACGGTGAGGCGGTATCCCCAGCCGCGGCGGCGGGTTGTCATGATGCCCAGTGTGTCGACGGCTCCGGTAGAGCAATTCGAGCCAACGGAGTCCCGGCTCATGCACCGCCTTGGCCGCCGCCCACCCGCTGAAGCCGAAGCCGAGTACTACGCTCAACGGCGGGCCGCAGAACACACCGGTCACACATAACAAGGCGTGCATGAAACCCGGGATGCATCACCACGATCAGTTCGATTTCCTTGGCGCGGACCTCCGCATCGGTGGCGCCTTGATCTGACGGTGCGTAAGTCAACCGGAATGGTATCTAAGGTCGGGCTTGCCCTCAGTGCGTTATCGTGGCCGTCCTGGTTGGCTGCGCTGAAACCCTAACCGGCGGCGAGACGCCAGCACCGACGGTGACGCCAGCACCGACATCTTCGCTGTTGCCAGCCATCACCCTGCCGGCTGGCTCGACGCTAATCGACTCTTCATCCAGCCCAAGCGAAGACGGGCAATTCCGATCCGAAGAATGGGCAGTGCCGCTCGGTGGCGACGGGATGGTTCGGTATCTCCGCGAGATACTGCCCATCAACCGCCAATTCAACGGTCTGGACTTTCAGCAAGAGGGAGGGGCCATCTACCATGAGGGTCCCGGCCCACACGGTTTCGAGAAACAATGGTGGTGGAGCGCTGATGAACCGCCGCGCAAAATACTCGTGGCGCTCAGTGATGTTTCTCCCGAAGAGCCCGAGACCGTGCTCTTTATCAACGTTTCCGGACCTGCATAACCCGCCTGCGGTGTTATGCAGACATAACATCTCGGCCTGTTCTGCTGCCTAGAGTTCCAGGGCGGAGCCTCGTTTTTAGCACCAGGGTGTTCAGGAGCCGGTCTGGGGTCCGGAACGTCTACTTCGATGCCATCGCGGGAACGGGCCGGGCCACAACCACCCCAGGTTAACCCTTTTTGTCACAGATCATAGGGTCTGACCTGCGGGTTAGCGGCCTATTTTCGGCCCTCTGACAGTTATCGAAGGCCCAGTTCGGCTTAAACAAGTTCGGCCCGCCACCGAAGTGACGGGCCGAACCTGTCCGCAAGGTTAGGGTCTAACCGAGCCGGTCGAGGCCGTCGGCTGCCGCCAAGAGTGCCGTCGCGAACTCGCGGGCCTGGACCGCCGTGAACCGTTCACCCTCGACCATGCCGTAGAACGCGATACCGCGGGTGATAGCGCCGCCGGCGTCCTGCCAGCCATCGACCGCGACGTTCCCCTTGTCGATGTTGCGGCGTGACCATTCCAGTGAGCGCTCCGGCAGTCCCTCAGGGTTGACGGAGTTCCAGCCGTAGGCGGTCGCGCCCGTCGGGGAGGGGCAGGTCGGGTGTGGTGTGGCTGGTCATGGTGACTCCATTCGGTTTGGAGCCACGCCGGTCGCCTAAGTTGCACGTATCTTGCACGAGTTTGAATCTGCGCTGTTCAGATCGTGCCCCCGGCAGGAATCGAACCTGCGGCCTTCTGCTCCGGAGGCAGACGCTCTATCCCCTGAGCTACGGGGGCGCACGCCGAACTGACTGCGCCAATGGGCGTGGCCAGCGTAGCGCATGCTGGGGACGGGAAATGGATTCGGGGCGCGCCGACCCCAGACCATAGGATGGACCCCCGTGACCCCCGCCGATCTGGCTGAGCTGCTCAAGACCACCGCCGCCGCGGTGCTCGCCGGACGCGGCCTCGACTCCGCCGCGCTACCCGCGGCTGTCACCGTTGAGCGTCCCCGCAATCCCGAGCACGGCGACTACGCGACCAACCTGGCGCTGCAACTTGGCAAGAAGGTCGGTGCCAATCCTCGCGAACTCGCCGGCTGGCTTGCCGCAGCACTCGCAGAGCAGGACGGCATTTCGGCAGCAGAGGTGGCCGGGCCCGGGTTCGTCAACCTTCGCCTCGAAGCGGCTGCGCAGAACGTCATCGTCGGCAACGTCATCGGCGCCGGCTCGGCATACGGCCATTCTTCGGAGTTGGACGGCCGGCAGGTCAACCTCGAGTTCGTCTCAGCCAACCCGACCGGACCGATCCACATCGGCGGAACCCGATGGGCGGCTGTCGGCGATGCTTTGGGCAGGCTGCTGAGCACCCAGGGCGCCAAGGTGGTGCGGGAGTACTACTTCAACGACCACGGCGCCCAGATCGATCGGTTCACCAGCTCGCTGATCGCCGCCGCCAAGGGTGAGTCCGCTCCCGAGGACGGGTACGCAGGTTCCTATATCGCTGACATCGCCGCCCAGGTCGTCGCCAAGGAACCCGAGGTGCTGGGCATGCCCGATGCCGATATGCGCGAGACATTCCGCTCCATCGGTGTGCACCTGATGTTCGACCACATCAAAGAGTCGCTACGCGAGTTCGGCACCGACTTCGATGTCTACACCCACGAAGACTCGATGCACACCTCCGGCCGCGTGGAGCAGGCGATTAGCAAGCTGCGCGAGACCGGCAGCATCTACGACAAGGACGGCGCAGTCTGGTTGCGCACCACTGACTTCGGTGACGACAAGGATCGCGTCATCATCAAGAGTGATGGTCAGCCTGCCTACATCGCCGGCGACCTCGCGTACTTCCTGGACAAGCGTCAGCGCGGCTTCGATCTGTGTATCTACATGCTAGGGGCCGACCATCACGGCTACATCGCACGCCTGAAGGCTGCCGCGGCTGCGTTGGGTGACGACCCCGGCGCCGTTGAAGTGCTCATCGGCCAGATGGTCAACCTGGTCCGCGACGGGCAGCCGATCCGGATGAGCAAGCGCGCCGGCACGGTCATCACACTCGACGATCTCGTCGACGCCATCGGGGTGGATGCCGCCCGCTATGCGCTGATCCGCAGTTCGGTCGATTCCCCGATCGACATCGACCTTCAGCTGTGGGCCTCGGCGTCCAGCGAGAACCCGGTCTACTACGTGCAATACGCGCATGCCCGACTGTCGGCGTTGGCGCGCAACGCCGCCGAACTGGGCATCGCGCCCGACACCGCACATCTCGACCTGCTGACCCACGACAAGGAAGGCGCGCTGATCCGCAATGTCGGTGAGTTTCCCCGCGTGTTGAAGACCGCTGCCGATCTGCGTGAGCCCCACCGCGTCTCTCGCTACCTGGAGGACCTGGCTGGCGACTACCACCGTTTCTACGACTCGTGCCGGGTGCTTCCGCAGGGCGACGAGGCGCCCGGGGAGTTGCATGCCGCACGTCTTGCGCTGTGCCAAGCCACCCGTCAGGTCATCGCCAACGGCCTGGGGATCCTCGGTGTCAGTGCCCCGGAGCGGATGTGATCGCGCACCCGGCTGGTCCCCGGCACGCCGAGGAGGCGCACCACGGCGGCATTCCCGACCGTCCGCTGAACGCTGCCGACGCGCTCCAGCTCGCGGATAATGTATGGCCGTACAACGCTGTTCGCGGAGATGATGGTGTCGTATCGATTGCGGGCGTGCCGGTTACCGAAATCGCCGCGGAGTTCGGCACCCCGGCCTTCGTCATCGACGAGGATGACTTCCGAGCCCGCTGTCGCAACATCTCGACGGCCTTCGGCAGCGGCGAGCAGGTCCGGTATGCGGCCAAGGCGTTCCTGTGCACCGAGGTGGCCCGCTGGGTCGACGAAGAGGGTTTGTCGCTAGACGTCGCCAGTGGGGGAGAGCTCGCTGTCGCGCTGCACGCCGGATTTCCCGCCGGGCGAATTGCGCTGCACGGCAACAACAAATCGATAGCGGAATTAACGGCTGCGGTAGAGAACGGTGTCGGCCACGTGGTGCTGGACTCGATGACCGAGATCGACCGGCTCGATAGGATCGCCGGTACAGCTGGCACTGTTCAGGATGTGCTCGTGCGCGTCACGGTGGGTGTGGAGGCGCACACCCACGAGTTCATCTCCACCGCCCACGAGGACCAGAAATTCGGGCTGTCGCTAGCCAGCGGTGCAGCGATGGCCGCGGTGCGACGAGTATTCGAGACTGACCACTTGCGCCTGGTCGGCCTGCACAGCCATATCGGATCCCAGATTTTCGACGTAGCGGGCTTCGAGTTAGCGGCCCATCGGGTCATCGGACTCCTCAGGGATGTCGTCGCCGAGTTCGGGGTCGACAAGACCTCGCAGATCGCGATCGTCGACCTCGGTGGCGGACTCGGTATCTCGTACGTCCCGCACGACGACCCGCCGCCGATGAGCGAGCTGGCCGAAAAACTCCGGGCGATCGTGCGCGATGAGTCCGCCGCCGTCGGGCTGCCCGCCCCGATGCTCGTGGTCGAGCCGGGGCGAGCCATCGCCGGGCCGGGCACCATTACCCTCTACGAGGTCGGCACCGTCAAAGACGTCGCTGTGGCGTCGGACAGGTACCGGCGGTACATCAGCGTAGACGGCGGGATGAGCGACAACATCAGGACGTCGCTCTACGGTGCCGAGTACGACGTGCGGATGTTGTCGCGGGTCAGTGATGCCGCCCCGACGCTGTCTCGTGTTGTCGGGAAGCACTGCGAGAGCGGCGACATCGTCGTACGCGACGCATGGATGCCCGACGATGTCGCTCCAGGAGATCTACTCGGCGTCGCGGCAACTGGCGCATACTGCTATTCGATGTCGAGCCGCTACAACTTGATCGGCCGACCGGCCGTGGTTGCCGTGCGTGATGGGCGGGCACGTGTGATTCTGCGCAGGGAAACGGTCGATGATCTGTTGAGTCTGGAAGTTAGGTGAGTGGTGACTAACGCAATCGGGGTAGCTGTCCTGGGTTTCGGGAACGTGGGCAGGCAGGTGGTGCGGATCATTGAGGACAGTGCGTCGGACCTGACCGCACGCATCGGTGCACCCCTGGCGGTGCGCGGCATCGGAGTTCGGCGGGTGGAGGAGGGGCGCGGCGTCCCAGTCGACTTACTGACCGACAACATCGAGGAACTGGTCTCACGCGACGACGTCGACATAGTCGTCGAGGTCATGGGCCCCGTTGAACCGGCCCGCAAGGCGATCCTGACGGCCCTGGAACGTGGCAAGTCCGTGATCACCGCCAACAAGGCGCTGATGGCGGTGTCCGCAGGAGAACTTGCCCAGACCGCAGAGAATGCCCACGCGGACCTGTATTTCGAGGCTGCGGTTGCTGGAGCCATCCCGGTGATCCGCCCGCTTACTCAGTCGCTGGCCGGTGACACCGTCCTTCGGGTGGCTGGGATCGTGAACGGCACCACCAACTACATACTCTCCGAGATGGACAGCACCGGCGCCGACTACGCGGATGCGTTGGCCGATGCCAGCGCGTTGGGCTACGCCGAGGCGGATCCGACTGCGGACGTGGAAGGTTACGATGCCGCGGCGAAAGCTGCCATCTTGGCGTCCATCGCATTTCACACGCGGGTCACCGCTGACGACGTCTATCGCGAAGGCATCACCAAGGTCACGTCGGCTGACTTCGAATCCGCACGTGCGCTCGGTTGCACGATCAAGCTGTTGGCGATCTGCGAAAGGATCACCACAGATGAAGGACAGCAGCGTGTTTCGGCTCGCGTCTATCCGGCGTTGGTGCCGCTGGATCATCCGCTGGCCTCGGTCAACGGCGCCTTCAACGCCGTGGTCGTCGAGGCTGAGGCGGCTGGCCGACTGATGTTCTACGGTCAGGGTGCCGGCGGTGCGCCGACGGCGTCGGCCGTGTTGGGCGATCTCGTGATGGCTGCCCGAAATCGCGTGCAAGGCGGTCGTGGGCCCCGCGAGTCGAAGTACGCCAAGTTGCCGGTCGCGCCCATCGGATTGATCCCGACCCGCTACTACGTCAACATGAACGTCGCGGATCGCCCCGGCGTCCTGTCGGCCGTCGCCGCCGAGTTCAGCAAGCGCAAGGTCGGTATCGCCGAGGTACGCCAGGAGGGCATGGTCGACGAGGACGGCCAACGGTGCGGTGCCCGTATCGTCGTTGTGACCCACCAGGCGACCGATGCGGCGCTGTCAGAAACCGTTGCAGCGCTGGCCGACCTCGAGGTAGTCCAGAGCATAAAAAGCGTGCTTCGGATGGAAGGGACTACCGAGTGAGTAATACTGCCCCCCAAGCCGTTCACCAGCCCTGGCCGGGTCTGATCGAGGCCTACCGCGACCGGTTGCCGATCGGAGAGGATTGGACGCCGGTCACTCTGCGGGAGGGCAACACACCACTGCTCCCGGCGCCTCGACTGTCCGAACACACCGGTTGTACCGTGCATCTCAAGGTCGAGGGACTCAACCCGACCGGATCGTTCAAGGACCGCGGCATGACGATGGCCGTGACCGAGGCGATGGCCCGCGGCCAGCAGGCGGTGCTCTGCGCATCGACGGGAAACACCTCGGCGTCGGCCGCCGCATATGCGGCCCGCGCCGGCATCACATGCGCTGTACTGGTGCCGCAGGGCAAGATTGCGATGGGCAAACTTGCGCAGGCCGTCATGCACGGTGCCAAGATCATCCAGATCGACGGGAACTTCGACGACTGCCTCGAACTTGCCCGTAAGCTCACTGCGGATTTCCCGAGCGTGTCACTTGTCAACTCGGTCAATCCCTTTCGTATTGAAGGTCAGAAGACCGCCGCGTTCGAGATCGTGGATGCGCTCGGCGACGCGCCCGACGTCCATGCGTTGCCCGTCGGCAACGCGGGAAACATCACTGCCTACTGGAAGGGCTACACGGAGTACCGCCGCGATGGTCTGGCCGACCGGTTGCCGCGCATGTTGGGCACTCAGGCCGCCGGTGCCGCACCGTTGGTTCTCGGCGAACCGGTCAGTGACCCTGAGACCATCGCCACCGCTATTCGGATCGGCTCACCAGCGTCGTGGACGTCGGCGGTGGACGCCCAGCAGCAGTCCAAGGGACGCTTCCTGGCCGCCACCGACGACGAGATCCTCGCCGCCTACCATCTGGTAGCGCGGGTCGAGGGTGTGTTCGTAGAACCCGCTTCGGCGGCGAGTATCGCCGGTCTACTGAAGTCGATCGAAGACGGCTGGGTCGCGAAGGGTTCCACCGT
>CAXMSM010000457.1:0-2158 GCA_964195655.1 uncultured Gammaproteobacteria bacterium
TGAAATCCAACATCGGTCACCTTGAGACCGCCGCGGGCATCGCAGGTCTGATCAAGGCCATCCTGTGCCTAGAGCACAAGGCCATCCCGGCCACCCTGCACTACACCAGTCCCAACCCGGAGCTGCACATCGACCGCGGACCGTTCCGCGTGCGCAGCACAGACGGGCCGTGGGAGGCCGACGGCATCCGTCGTGCCGGCGTCAGCTCGTTCGGCGTTGGTGGCACCAACGCCCACATCGTCCTGGAGGAGGCGCCGCCCACCCAACGGGCGCCGGAGGTTGCGGGACAGCCGCAGGTGCTGGTGCTATCAGCGAATACCCAGGAGGCGCTTGCCCAGTCGCGTGCGGCGCTGGCCGAGGAGCTCGCGGCAGCTGACGGCATCAGCCTTCCCGACGCGGCCTACACGCTCACCCGGCGTCGCAAGGAGCCGATCCGGCTCGCAGCGGTCGTGCACGATCAGCAGGACGCCGCGGCAGTGCTCAACGCCACCGAGACCGATAGCGTTTTCATCGGCTTAGGACTCCCAGACGGGGACAGCGCAGAAAGTTCGGGCGACCGGGTCGCCTTCCTGTTCCCGGGACAGGGAGCCCAGCACATCGGAATGGCGCGCGGCCTGCACGACAGCGAGCCCGTGTTTGCCCGGCATTTCGATGAATGCGCCACCGCATTCAGCGACGAAATGGGCTACGACCTGCGTGCGGAGATTTTCGACGGGGTCGGACGCAACCTCGAGCACACCGACCGCGCCCAGCCCGCACTCTTCACCGTCGAGTACGCGCTGGCCAAACTGATCCAGTCCTACGGCGTGACACCGTCGGTCATGGCCGGGCACAGTATCGGTGAATATCCGGCAGCCACCCTGGCCGGTGTGTTCGACCTCGACACCGCCGTCAAGGTGGTGTCGATGCGTGCCCGGCTGATGCACGCCGCCCCGCGCGGCGTCATGGTGGCGGTCACACTGAGTCCGGAGGCTATCGCCGAACATCTCACCGCCGGCGTCGACCTCGCCACGATCAACGACCCGGGCAGCAGCGTGGTGGCGGGTAGCGAAGAGGCCATCCGTATCTTCCAGACCGAGCTTGCAGCCAAGGGCATCAAAGGCGCCGTGGCCCGGCGGGTCCGCACCTCGCACGCGTTCCACTCACGATTGATGGATCCGGTAGTCGCAGAGTTCACCGCGTTCTTGTCCCAGATGACGCTGCGCGAGCCGCAGATCCCGTTATTGTCCAACGTCACCGGCACCATGATGTCTGCGGCCGAGGCGACCGATCCGGCGACGTGGGCGCGCCAGATTCGGGCTACCGTCCGCTTCTCCGACGAACTGGGCTTGCTGCTCAACGATCCGAACCGCGTCCTCGTCGAGGTCGGGCCGGGCGGCACGCTGACGTCCTCGGCGGGGCGCCACCCGCGCTGGTCAGACCGACACCGCGCCGTGAGGTTGATGCGCCACCAGGCGCAGAACCGCAGTGACCACGACACGTTCCTGCTGGCGCTCGGTCAGCTGTGGGCGGCTGGCGTGGACATCGACTGGAATCCGGGAAGGACGCGGGGCGCTACCGAAGCGTCTGCGGGTCCGCGCCTGGTGACGCTTCCGGGCTACCCGTTCCTGAAGCAGCGCCACTGGGTCGAGCACAACGCGAGCGCCGGCTGGCTAGCGGGCGCGGCCAACGGCACGGCTGCCGTAAGCGGCGGCGCAGCAGGGACCCCTATGGCGCCTGCCGCCGGCGGCAAATCACAGGTGGAGACGGTGCTGCTGCGTATTTGGACGCAGTGCCTCGGGCTTTCCGACATCGACCGCAATGCCAACTTCTTCGAGCTGGGCGGCGACTCGCTGATCGCCATCAGCGTCGCGATGACAGCTGGCCACGAGGGGCTCGATCTCGCCCCGCAGGATCTCTACGAAAACCAAACGGTGGCCGCGCTGTCCAAGGTGCTGACGGCCCGCTACGCCGAGGGCGGGCTGGCCGGGCAACCGCTCGACGACACCACCAATCCGCCGCTGCCGCCCAACGTGGCGTATCTGCTCGAGCACGGCCTACGCGACGTCGGTCGCTGGCGAACCCCGCTGATCCTGCACCTGCGCTCAGACATCGATGAGGAGGATGTCCGGGCGGTGCTGAGCGCCATGGCCACCACCCACGACGTTCTGCGGGTGCA
>CAXMSM010000458.1:0-4477 GCA_964195655.1 uncultured Gammaproteobacteria bacterium
CCACGTTGTTCGACGGCGTCGACATCCACCAGGCCATTCCGGTCATCCGCGCGTTCACCCATTTCTTGCTGCTGGCCAACGTCGCCGAGGATATCCACCGTGAGCGCCGCCGGGCTGTCCACGAAGACGCAGGTGCACCACCCCAGGACAGCAGCCTGGCCGCCACCTATCTGAAGCTCGACACCGCGGAGCTGGATCCGGGCACCGTCGCCGACGCGCTCGTCGGCGCGCTGGTCGCTCCGGTCATCACTGCGCATCCCACCGAGACCCGGCGGCGCACGGTGTTTGACACCCAGCACCGCATCACCGAGTTGATGCGGCTGCGACTTCACGGCCACGACGAAACCGAGGACGGCCGCGACGTTGAGCGTGAGTTGCGCCGCCACATCTTGACGTTGTGGCAGACCGCGTTGATCCGGCTGTCCCGGCTGAAAATCCAGGACGAGATCGAAACGGGTCTGCGGTACTACCAAGCGGCGTTCTTCGATGTGGTCCCGCAAGTCAATGCCGAGGTACGGGCAGCCTTCCAGGCACGTTGGCCGGGTGCGGGCCTGCTGGAGGAGCCGATCCTGCGGCCCGGATCGTGGATCGGCGGTGACCGTGACGGCAACCCCAATGTGACCGCCGACATCGTCAGACTGGCCACCGGGAGCGCTGCGTACACCGCATTCACGCATTATTTCGTCGAGCTCACCGCGCTAGAGGAGGAGCTGTCGATGTCGCTGCGGCTGGTGCACATCAGCGACGAGTTAGACACACTCGCCCAAGCATGCCGCGAACCGGCCCGCGCCGACGAGCCCTACCGCCGTGCGCTGCGCGTGATCCACGCCCGGCTGACCGCAACCGCTCAGCAGATACTCGACGGGCAACCCGAACATGAACTCGACCTCGGCATGCAGCCCTACGTGACCCCGGGTGAACTGTTGATCGATCTGGATGCCGTCGACGCGTCACTGCGGGCCAACGGGAGCGCGGTACTGGCTGACGACCGACTGGCAAGACTACGAGAAGCTGTACGCGTCTTCGGGTTTCACCTGTCGGGCCTCGACCTGCGGCAGAATTCTGATGTGCATGAAGAAGTGGTCGCGGAGCTGTTGGCGTGGGCCGGAGTGCATGCCGACTACACCTCGCTGAGTGAACCGGAGCGCATCGCTTTGCTGTCCGGCGAATTGGCCACTCGCCGGCCGCTGACGGGGCCGGATGCTGACCTGTCGGAGCTGGCCCGCAAGGAGCTCGATATCGTCGCCGCCGCTGCGCGGGCCGTCCACCTCTTCGGGCCTCGGGCGGTGCCGAATTACATCATCTCGATGTGCCAGTCAGTTTCGGACATGCTCGAAGCGGCGCTGTTACTCAAAGAAGCCGGACTGCTGGATGCCTCCGCTGAACATCCCTACGCACCCGTCGGGGTCGTTCCGTTGTTCGAGACTATCGACGACCTCCAGCGCGGATCCACGATTCTGGAAGAGGCGCTGGACCTTCCGTTGTACCGTGCGGTCGTCGCTGCGCGCGGGGACAGCCAGGAGGTGATGCTCGGCTATTCGGATTCGAACAAGGACGGCGGGTATCTGGCCGCGAACTGGGCGTTGTATCGCGCCGAGCTCGATCTGGTCGAATCGGCGCGCAAGACCGGAATCCGTCTGAGGCTGTTTCACGGCCGCGGCGGCACAGTAGGGCGTGGCGGCGGCCCGAGCTACGACGCGATTCTTGCCCAGCCACCCGGTGCAGTGCGGGGGTCACTGCGGATCACCGAGCAGGGCGAGGTCATCGCCGCGAAGTACGCCGAACCCAGGATCGCTCATCGCAACCTCGAGACGTTACTGGCCGCGACCCTGGAAGCGACGCTGCTCGACACTGAGGGTCTAGGGGCGCTGTCCGAACGCGCGTATCAGGTCCTCGACGAACTGGCGGCGCGGGCGCAGCGCGCATACGGAGAGCTCGTCCACGAGACGCCGGGGTTCGTGGAGTACTTCAAAGCGTCGACGCCGGTTAGTGAGATCGGCGCTCTCAACATTGGTAGCAGGCCGGCATCGCGCAAGCCGACCACCTCGATCTCCGACCTACGAGCGATCCCGTGGGTGCTGGCGTGGAGCCAGTCGAGGGTGATGTTGCCGGGTTGGTATGGCACGGGCACGGCGTTCGAGGAGTGGATCGCCGCCGGCCCCGAAACCGTGGAGGCCCGCTTGGAGGTCCTACGGGACCTGTACCGGCGGTGGCCGTTCTTCGCGACGGTGCTGTCGAACATGGCTCAGGTGCTGGCCAAATCGGATCTGGGACTGGCCGCGCACTACGCGGAACTGGTCGAAGACGAAGCGCTGCGGAGTCGGGTGTTCGACATGATCGTCGACGAGCACGAACGAACGATCCGCATGCACAAGCTGATCACCGAGCAGGATGACCTGTTGGCCGACAACCCGGCGTTAGCCAGGTCGGTGTTCAACCGGTTTCCCTACCTTGAGCCGCTCAATCACCTACAGGTCGAGCTGCTGCGTCGCTACCGTTCGGGCGATGACGACGAACTCGTAAAGCGTGGAATTCTGCTGACCATGAGTGGATTGGCCACCGCACTGCGCAATAGCGGATAGCGCGGGTCGGCGCGGAGTCCGGGGTTACAGCCCGGCTGTTTGGCGTAACTGGGTGACCGCTCTTCGAATGGCGTGATCGGTGGCCGCCAGAGGAGAGATCACTGACTCGCCAATGCCGACAATCCGCTCGACGCGTTCGACGATCCCCTCCATCCGGTCAACCACGCCGTGCAGCACCGGCGCCAACTCGTTGATGCTGCTGATGGTGTCGTTGAAGCGCTCGAGGGTGGCATCGAGGTTGCCCGTTGAGTTGTTGAGGTCTTGCAGGGTCTCGCTGAGCCCCTCGAGAATGGTGTCGACCTGCTCGACTGTGACGTCGGCGTTCAGTGCCGCCTGCGCGAGTTTCCTGATCCGCTCACCGCCGGTGCGGACCGGCGTTCTGCCGTCTTTGTCTGCCATGTCGGCCAGTATGCCGTGTGCTGCCGGCCAGTCGGATATGTTCGCCCATGATGAGGTGGTCGAGCCTGGTGTGGTGCAGGATGCCCGCGTGAGTATGCGGGTCGCGCTGTTCGCTACTTGCTTCAACGACGTGATGTGGCCGGAAACTCCGAAAGCCGTTGTGCGGCTGTTACGTCGGCTCGGATGCGATGTCGCGTTCCCTCTCGAGCAGACCTGCTGCGGGCAGATGTTCACCAACACTGGATACGCTGACGAGGCAATCCCGGCGGTGCGCAACTTCGCTGCTACCTTCGCTGGGTACGACGCAGTGGTCGCCCCCTCGGGTTCTTGTGTCGGCTCGGTGCGCCACCAGCACCGCGACGTTGCCGCGCGCGCAGCAGATCCGGTGTTGCAGGCCGACGTCGAGGATGTTGCACCCAGCGTCTACGAACTTTCCGAGTTCCTCGTCGACGTTCTCGGTGTCACCGATGTCGGCGCGTACTTCCCACATCGCGTCACCTACCACCCGACCTGTCATTCCCTGCGGATGCTGGGGGTCGGCGACCGGCCGCTGAAACTGCTCGCGGCCGTGCGCGGCATCGACCTCATCGAGTTGCCGCACGCCGAGCAGTGCTGCGGTTTCGGTGGAACCTTCGCCATGAAGAACGCTGACACGTCGGTGGCGATGGGGCTCGACAAGGCCCGAGCGGCCTGCGACACCGGAGCGGAAATACTTGTTGCCAGCGATAATTCGTGTCTATCGCACATCGGCGGACTGCTGTCGCGGCAGCGCAGTGGAATGCGGGTCATGCACCTGGCCGAGATTCTCGCCACCACCTCCACAACCAGCATTGATGGTGCGCCGTGACCGGACCCCCGCACGTCGGGGTCACCGGAGCTTTTCTCGGTCTTCCGACGTTCCAGACCGCGGCCAAGGCGGCCTTGGAGGATCCGGTATTGCGGCGAAACCTCGCCCACGCCACCGGCACAATCCGCGACAAGCGCGCTGCGGTCGTCGGCGAACTAGCGAACTGGGAGGAACTACGGCTCGCCGCTGAGGCCATCAAGGACGTCGCACTGCACCGTCTCGACGAGCATCTGGAAGCGTTCGAGGCCAATGCCACCGCGGCCGGAGCGGTGGTGCACTGGGCCCGCGACGCCGAGGAGGCCAACCGAATCGTCGTCGCTCTGGTACAGGCTGAAGGAGCGTCGGAGGTCGTCAAGGTCAAGTCGATCCTCACCCAGGAGATCGAGCTGAACGAGGCGCTGTCCGCGGCCGGGATCGACGCGTGGGAGACCGACCTGGCCGAGCTGATCGTTCAGCTCGGCGACGACTGGCCCAGCCACATCCTGGTACCGGCGATCCACCGCAATCGGGCCGAGGTTCGTGAGATCTTCCTGCGGGAGATGGGCAAGGTCGGCCGGCCCGCGCCTGCGGACCTGACCGACGATCCGCGGCGGCTTGCCGAAGCCGCCAGGTTGCACCTGCGGGAGAAATTTCTGCGGGCCAAGGTCGC
>CAXMSM010000459.1:0-4425 GCA_964195655.1 uncultured Gammaproteobacteria bacterium
TGGTCGCCGTATCATTAAAAAACGTTGCCATGTATCTGGCGGTCGGGGCATTTCTGGCCGCGGCGGCCGACGATCAGCTACGCGTGACGACTCTGCCTGAGGTGTTGACTCGCGATGAGTTCCTCGAATGGCGTGACTCGCCAGTCGACCCCGGCGGAATGCTGCTGGAAGCCAGGATCAGTGCTGTCATGCCGGAATTGGGGCCGCCACAGGGCCGCGGCGTCGTCGCGTGGTACCGATGCCTCGCAATCGGCCCGTTCCGGATACCGGCCTTTGACCAGCGCCTGCCCTCGCGCTACCTGCTCGACCTTCCGGGCGGCCCTCCCGTGGTGGCCGCTGGTATCTAATCCGGCAATCAGGCGTGGGCCTGGCCCTCCCCCAGCGACGGCACCGACGGATGTGAGCTGCGTCGCGGCGACCCCGTAGTCGTGTGGGGGAACCTGACGCCTGGCATGGGCACCGGTGGGGGTCCCACCTCCTATACCGGTTTGGCCGACGTGCGAAAGGTCGCGGTCGGCGATATCCGATCCTTTCTCGACGAGTACGTCCCCGTCGCCGAACGCACTGGCCGAGCTGTGCTCGCGTTAGCAGCGCTCAACGGCTTGTTTGCCGCGGCGATGGCCGGCATCGGCGTGATGGCCTTCCGGCGTCTCGCCCGCACCGGCGACGAAACACCACCCAAGATCACCTGGCGATCCGGACCGAGGTGACAGTGAAGCCAACCGCGTCACGTCTATTCTTTGACCGTGGCGCGGGCAGCAACACCGGCGATCGGGTGCTGTGCAGCGCCGGCAAACGCGGATGGGACATCTCGCTCGCACCCCTGGATCTGATCGCACTCACTGAGGCGGCGACCGCGGACATCCGGGCCGTTTAGCGCGCGAATATGCTGATCCCCATGTCACTTGCAGGGAAGACCATGTTCATCTCGGGTGCTAGCCGCGGAATCGGGCTGGCGATCGCCAAACGAGTCGCCGCCGACGGCGCCAACGTCGCGCTGGTCGCCAAGACCGCCGAGCCGCATCCCAAACTGCCCGGCACGGTCTACACCGCGGCCAAAGAGATCGAGGAGGTCGGCGGCCAGGCGCTGCCGATCGTCGGTGACGTCCGGGACGGCGACTCGGTGGCCGCGGCAGTCGCCCAGGCTGTCGAACAGTTCGGCGGCATCGACATCTGCGTCAACAACGCCTCGGCGATCAACCTGGGCTCCATCGAAGAGGTGCCGCTGAAGCGCTTCGACCTGATGAACGGCATCCAGGTGCGCGGCACCTACGCGGTATCGCAGGCGTGCATCCCGCACATGAAGGGCCGGGACAACCCACACGTGCTGACCCTGTCACCGCCGATCCTGCTGGAGTCGAAGTGGATGCGACCCACTCCGTACATGATGGCGAAGTTCGGTATGACCTTGTGCGCCTTGGGTATTGCCGAGGAGATGCGGGAGGCGGGTATCGCCTCCAACACGCTGTGGCCACGCACCATGGTGGCTACCGCCGCGGTAAAGAATTTGCTCGGCGGCGCTGAGTCGATGGCCCGCTCACGCAAGCCCGAGGTGTACTCCGACGCCGCGTATGTGGTGCTGAACATGCCCACCAGCTTCACCGGCAACACGCTGTTGTGCGAAGACGTACTGCTCGAGGCCGGCGTTACCGACCTGTCGGCGTATGACTGCATTCCGGGATCGGACCTGGGTGTCGACTTCTGGGTCGAGAGCGCCAACCCACCGGGATACACCCAACCTTGACCGTCGCGGCGGGCGCACGGTGCCCGCTGATTACAGCAACGTGGCTTGCTCCGGTTCCGGACCGGCGGGCTCGATGAGTGCCGGCCCGTTGTTTCGGATGCTGTTCACCAGTCGAGATACTTCGCGAATCTCAATGCGGTCGAGGTCGCCGTGGCCGCGCAGCAGGCCTTCGTCGACCGGCGCGTCGGGGTCCAGCCAGCGGTCCCAGTCACGCTCGCTGATCGTCAACGGCATTCGGTCGTGGATGTCGGTGAGCGAACCCGCGGCATCGGTGGTGATGATCGTGCAACTCAACAACGGAGACTCATCCTCAGGCGAGGCTTCGCCTTTGCGGGGCCGCCAGGTCGACCACAGGCCAGCCATGAACAGCGGCTCTCCGTCGCCGGCGTACATGTAGAACGGCGTCTTCGCACCCTTCCCCGACCCTCGTGGCGTCCACTCGTACCACCCATCCATCGGCACCAGGCAGCGCTTGCCCTTCACTGAACCGCGGAACGCCGGCGAGCTGGTCACCCGCTCAGAACGGGCGTTGATCAGCAGCGGACCCTTGGTGTCCGGGCCGCCGCCGGCCGTGGCCTTGACCCAAGGCGGTATCAGCCCCCACCGCATCCGCCGCACCCTGCGAGTCGATTCGTCATTGGGTTCGGTGTGGCGTTTGACCACGGTGCTGACGGCCTGTGTGGGTGCCACGTTGTAGTTGGGCCCGGAATAGTTGGGCGCGGGGGCTTCTTTTGCCCCGGTGGCCCCGGTGGCCCCGGTCGCCTCGTCAATCGCCTCGATCTTCTCGGCCAGCAGTGCGGGATCGGTCGTCACCGCGAATCGCCCGCACATAATCTCCATGGTGGCAGAGACTGCGAATCGGGCGCGAAAAGCGACATTGAGTGGGCAGTTTGCGCGCCGGATCCCCCGCAGTTTGGGCGACAGGCAAGAATAGGAACCTGTGAGCATCTGGCCGGCCCCGTCGATCGCAACCCCTGTGCATGCGACCGTCACCGTCCCCGGTTCGAAGTCACAAACCAACCGGGCCTTGGTGCTGGCAGCGTTGGCCGTCCCGCAGGGGCCCTCGACAATCAGCGGAGCATTGCGTAGCCGCGACACTGATCTGATGATCGGCGCACTTCAGGCGCTCGGCATCAGCGTCGAAGCCCAGAGCGGGCAACGCGTCGACGACACCGAGTTGACCATCAGCGGCACGCTCGCACCGCAGCCGGGTCTCCACATCGACTGCGGTCTGGCCGGCACGGTGTTGCGGTTCGTGCCACCGGTGGCAGCGTTGAGTACTGAAACGGTGACCTTCGACGGCGACGAACAAGCCCGTGCCCGCCCGATCGCACCGCTTCTCGACGGGCTGCGCGGACTCGGTGTCAGCGTCGAGGGAGACAGGCTGCCCTTCGCCGTCCGCGGCGGCGGCGCGGTACGCGGCGGGACGGTCGAGATCGACGCGTCGGGGTCCTCACAGTTCGTCTCCGGTCTACTGCTTTCGGGCGCCGCATTCACCGAGGGACTGACGATCCTGCACAACGGCGAATCCGTTCCGTCGGCACCACACGTGGCCATGACAGTGTCGATGCTGCGCGACGCCGACATCGGTGTCGACGACTCCCAGCCGAACCGGTGGCAGGTCTCCCCCGGCCCGATCGCAGCACGGCACTGGATCATCGAGCCCGACCTGTCCAACGCCGTGCCGTTCCTGGCCGCGGCCGTGGTCAGCGGCGGCACGGTTCGCGTCACGGGGTGGCCGCCGGTGAGCACCCAGCCGGCAGAAGCCATCCTCTCGATCCTAGGAGACCTGGGTTCAATTGTGCGCCAGTCTAGTTCGTATCTAGAGGTGCAGGGCGCAGCGCCCTACGGCGGCATCGATGTCGACCTGCACGACGTCGGCGAGCTCGCCCCGTCGGTGGCCGCGCTGGCCGCGCTGGCCACCCCAGGCTCGGTGTCAACGCTTCGGGGCATCGCCCACCTGCGCGGTCACGAAACCGATCGGCTGGCCGCGCTGCGCACCGAACTCAACCGCCTGGGCGGCCAGTGCGAGGAGGCCCCGGACGGGCTGATCATCACCGCGGAACCACTGCACGGTGGCGTGTGGCGGTCCTATGCCGATCACCGGATGGCAACGGCCGGCGCGATCGTCGGTCTTCGGGTTCCAGGCGTGGAGGTCGACGACATCGGCACCACCGCCAAGACACTGCCCGACTTTCCGCAGCTGTGGGCCGACATGCTTGCCGGTCAGAACGCGAATCTGTAGAAGGTCTGCGCATTTGACTCCACGGGAATACGACGAGACCGATGTTCGGGTACGACCCGGCCGAAGCTCACGGCCGCGGACCAAGACGCGCCCGGAGCACGCCGACGCGCAGGAAGCGATGGTGGTCGCCGTCGATCGGGGCCGGTGGGGTTGCGTACTCGGCTGCGACCCCACCCAGCGGGTGACCGCGATGCGTGCCCGAGAGTTGGGCCGCACGCCGATCGTGGTCGGCGACGATGTCGAGGTCGTCGGCGACCTCTCCGGCCGAACCGACACACTGGCCCGCATCGTCCGTCGCGGGGAACGCCGAACAGTGCTGCGCCGCACCGCCGATGACACCGACACGACCGAACGTGTCTTCGTCGCCAACGCCGACCAGCTCCTGATCGTCGTTGCGCTGGCCGACCCTCCGCCGCGAGCCGGCTTGGTCGAACGC
>CAXMSM010000460.1:0-4428 GCA_964195655.1 uncultured Gammaproteobacteria bacterium
GACAGGGCAGGTTGCGTAGGCCGGTGGCCCTGGCTTGACGGATGCGGTCCTCGACGCGGGCGTGCTGGCGGTGGCGTAGTTCCAGTCCGCCGATCTGGCCCGGGATGACACTGGGTGGCGTGTCGGTGATGAAGGCGGTGAGGCGCATTCCGTCGGAGTCGGTGAAGTTCAGTTGCGCGCCGGGGTGGGGGCGTTCTTTGCGCAGGATCAGCCGGGTCCCGGCCGGCCAGCGGCTCATGTCGACCAGGTCGGTGGCCTCAGCGACCCAGGCACCCTCGCGCAGGTCACCGCCGGCCTCGATCGCCGGGTACCAGCAGTCGCCCTCGTTGAGGGTTTCGGCGGCGTCGCGGACCCGGCTGTCCACCGCGTAGCCGAAGGAGAACCCCACCCCGTCGGTCCGGCAGGCCGCGGCGAAGGTGTGGGTAGCCCCGGCGGAATCGCAGCGCACCAGAACCTTGGGCCCGCCAGCATCGGCGGGGATGGGCCGGTAGCCCGCGGGGAGCGACTCAAGCGCCCACCTCAGCACGGTGACGTGATCAGCGGCAGTGTTGGACCCGGCGTTGCCGGGGCGCAGCAACCCGGCCAGCGCCTCGCCTGCGGCGATCTCGGGGCGGTCCAGGAACACCAGCAGTGGGGTGATGGCCGAATGTCTTCCAGGTCGGGGCCGCTTTCTCTTTACCATCGGAATGGTCGATGGTGATGGTGGCATCGACATCCAGGTGCAGCCACCCACCCGGCGCTGGTGCCGCCCCGGCCGCCCACGCGCGGGCCCGAGCGTGGGCGCGGGCCGCCCGGATCTCGGGCAGATGGGCGGCGTCGACCCGCGCATCGACACACCGCCACAACGTGGTCGTCGACGCCACTGGCCCAAACACGTGCTCGCGGTCACCGAGCAGTTGACCGACACCATCGACACAATCCGCGCCGTCGGCGACCGCAGCGGCCAGATCGGCGAACACATCGCCCGGGGCATGCGTCCACGGCCCCCGGTAGGTGTCAGCCAACGCCGCGGTTACCTGCGACGACAGCTCGGTCAGCTCCGCCAACTCCCGCAACAAACCCACCCCGGCATGCGATACCACGCCACGCCCGTCCGCCGAGACTTTCACCCGTCCAACCGCTGCGATACTCTTCACTTGCGAAGTGCCTTCCCGTCACTTGCGAAGTGCCTTCCCGCCGGAATCCTGGACCCTAGAGAAGTCTCATTATTCCTTGCAGGACAGGCACTTTCGCAACTCATGCCCGTGTCGCACCGAGTTTCATGAAAAATCGAGGCTAGAGGCCATATTTGTCGCTCGGCGTTTACGATGGAGACATGACCACCGTCGCTGAGCTGCGGGCCGAGACCCGCGCCACCGCGCGGGCGCGGCTGCGCGACCTCGCACTCGACGCCGCACGTGCCGCCGCGATCGAACGGGGGTGGAGTGCTGTGCGCATCAGCGAAGTTGCCGCCGTCATCGGCACCAGCCGCCAAACCCTGCACACCGAATTCGGCACCAAGGACAACCTCGGTCAGGCCCTGATCTCGCGAGAAGCCACGCTGTTCGTAGGCGGCGTCGCCCAACGCCTGGCCGCGCACCCCGGCGACCTGGGTGCCGCCGCATACGACGCCGCGCGGTTCGCTCTGCTTGCAGCGGCTACTAACCCGCTCCTACAAACGGCGCTGAGTAGCGCTGACGGCGACGACGGCACGCTGCTGCCTTCGCTGACCACCCGTAGCGAGCCACTGATCAGCCGAGGGGTAGAGCTGGTCAGCGCCTGGTTCATCAGCCAATGGCCCGACACCAACTCCAACGATGTGCGCACCATGGCCGAAAGCTTGGTGCGCCTGGTGATCAGCCACGCCATCGCCCCCACCGCCACCCCGGAAGTCGCCGCCGGCGACATCGCGCTCGCGGCCTGCCGCTGGTACGGGTTGCCTGAACCCAGCCTGCTGCGCCCGGCAGCAGATTAGGGTGAATTTACTAGGGGGAGTCACTTGAACCTGCGGAGTTGACTTGCGGCTCAGTTGAACTCGGCACAGCGGTCTGGCGCTCGCATACGACATCCGTCCCGACTTAGCTCAATTCAGTGTTCAATGCGGCTGCTGATTTTGCTATGGGCTTCGCTGAGGTCCGCCCTCGCCGCCAGCATGGAAAGCGTCGCCCTGTTGCGATCGTCGCCCATCCCGACGAGAACGTCGATAGCGAGCGGCCCGAGGATCTGGGTAAGCCCGTGGCCGTCGTGCCCAAAAAAACCGGCCATCTCCAACATCACCGCGCCGTGAATGAGGCTCCACAACCGACCCGCGATCGCCGACTCACCGTTGTCGCCGATTCGGCCAGCCGAGATCATCCGGCGCACCGCGTTCCGCAGCGCTTCGAAGGACGCCGCCCGCTCGATGCGGTCCGTGGCGGTACCGGTGACTGTGAGGTCGGTCCGGTTGCCGGTGATCGCCTCCGGTGACGAGATGCCGAATATGAGTTGATAGCTCTGTGGGTTCGCCAGCGCGAACCCGCGGTACGCGACTCCCATGGCGAAGAAATCGGCCACCGGGTCCTCTGTCTTGGGGACCTCGGTGAGCGTATGGGCGAAGCGGGCGAACACTTCATCGGCAATCGCGTCGAGCAGTCCGGTCATGCCACCGAAATGGGTGTACACCGCCATTGTCGACGCGTCGATTTCCGTGGCCACCTTGCGCACGTTGAGCGCCTGCAGGCCGCCCCTTTCCAGCAGGCGAATACCGCCCTCGATCAGCCGGTCCCGGGCGTCGCCGCTCATGGCTGCGATCTCGCCATAACGGTGTTATACAAGAAGTGATTATAACGATGTTATGGAGGTCCGCCATGACGAACCGCTATCTCGAAGGCGACTTCGCCCCGCTGCACGAGGAGTACACCCTCACCGACCTCGAGGTCACCGGGAGGATCCCGGACCACTTGGACGGCCGCTATCTACGTAACGGACCCAATCCGATCGGTGCGGTCGACCCAGCCTTGTACCACTGGTTCCTGGGCGATGGCATGGTGCACGGCATTCGCATTCGCAACGGAAAGGCGGAGTGGTACCGCAACCGCTGGGTGCGTGCGCCGCAGGCGGCGAAGACGTTGGGCGAGCAGCCACTCACCGGGCATTTCGGCGTGTCGCAGATCGGCGCCAACACCAACGTGATTGGGCACGCGGGCAAGACCATCGCATTAGTCGAAGCCGGCATCGCGAACTACGAGCTCACCGACGAGTTGGACACCGCTGGCGTATGCGACTTCGACGGGACGTTGACCGGCGGGTACACCGCACATCCTTGGCGCGACCCGGAAACCGTTGAGCTGCAGGCCGTTTCGTACAGCGTGCACCGCGGCAACCGAGTGCAATACTCGGTGATCGGCGTCGACGGTCGCGCACGGCGCACCGTCGACATCCAGGTGGCCGGCAGCCCGATGATGCACAGCTTCTCCTTGACCGAGCGGCACGTCGTGTTCTACGACCTACCGGTCACGTTCGACGTTGCGCAATTCGCAACGATGGCTGTGCCGCGTGGACTGCGCCTGCCTGCCCGACTGCTGCTGTCGGCCTTGATCGGCCGGGTCCGCACCCCGGATCCGATCGCCGCGCGGCAGTGGGGGCTCAAGGACTCCGACCGGCGGCTCCCATACTCGTGGAATCCCAAGTATCCGGCCCGTGTCGGAGTGATGCCACGCGAAGGCGACAATGCCGACGTTCGCTGGTTCGACGTGGAACCCTGTTATGTGTTCCATCCGATGAATGCCTACGACGAGGGTGAGACCATCGTGCTCGACGTCGTGCGACACCAGAAGATGTTTGACACCGATCTTCTTGGGCCCAACGAGGGGCCGCCAACGTTGGACCGTTGGACGGTCGATCTCGCCGACGGGAAGGTACGCGAATCGCGCTTTGACGATCGCCCGCAGGAGTTCCCCCGCACTGACGAGCGCCTGACCGGCAAGCGCCATCGGTATGGCTACGCACCCGTGGTCGGGGAGGGTGCGACCGGCGGCAATGCCTTGCTCAAACATGACTTCGTTCGTGGCAGGACGGAGTCGCGTTCGTTCGGCGCCGAAAAAGCGCTGGGCGAGTTCGTCTTCCATCCTTCATCTGCCAATGCGGCAGAGGACGACGGCGTGCTCATGGGCTACCTGTACGACCGCCCAACCGACCGCAGCGAGTTGGCAATTCTCGACGCGCAAACCTTGCAGAGCATCGGTAGCGTCAAGTTGCCGCATCGAGTGCCCACCGGATTCCACGGCAACTGGGTACCGAGCGCGAGCTGACGACCGGGCGGTATTGCTTGAGCCGGTCTAGGTACGTTTTGTACGATCAGCCGCCCCGGCAAGATCCAAGTCAGCCGCATACATTGTTGGCACACGGCTCAAAGACGCTTTGGGCGTGAGAACATTGCGCTCAAGCGGGGTACTAGAGAACCTCGTTAAC
>CAXMSM010000461.1:0-2543 GCA_964195655.1 uncultured Gammaproteobacteria bacterium
CACTAACGTCCGGGGTAACCGGACTCACCGACGTCGCTCCGACGCCCTACGACGGTGACTGTCCTGCGGAGGTACGGCGCTTCGCCAGGGAAAGATCCCGATGGATCTTCTCCAATCCGGACATGATCCATCTGTCGATGCTGCGCAACCACGCCCGGTGGGCGGTGTTCCTGCGCAATCTCAAATACATCGTGGTCGACGAATGCCACTACTACCGAGGAATTTTCGGATCGAACATCGCGATGGTGCTGCGCCGCCTAACCCGGCTGTGCACTCGGTATTCGGCGTCGGGCGCCGACACTGCTGTGTCTACCGCTGCTGTGTCCAACTCTCTGGGGCCCAACTCTCTGGGGCCCACCGTCATCTTCGCTAGCGCGACCACCGCAAAGCCCGCGATCACTGCGTCTGAGTTGCTAGGTCAAACCGTGATGGAGGTTACCGACGACGGCTCACCCCAGGGCGCACGCACCATCGCGTTGTGGGAGCCAGCCCTGATCGACGGCCTCTCCGGGGAGAACGGAGCCCCGGTGCGACGATCGGCCAGCGCCGAGGCCGCACGGGTGATGGCTGACCTGATCGCCGAGGGGGCGCGCATGCTGACGTTCGTGCGATCACGCCGGGGCGCTGAACTCACCGCGTTGGGCGCCAAGGCTCGGCTGGCCGATACGGCACCGCAACTGTCAGGACAGGTCGCCTCTTACCGAGCCGGCTACCTCGCCGAGGACCGACGCCGGCTCGAACACGCGTTGGCCAGCGGCGAACTTCGGGGCGTCGCGACGACCAACGCCTTGGAGTTGGGGGTAGATATCGCGGGTCTCGATGCCGTCGTCATGGCCGGCTTTCCTGGCACCGTCGCGTCGTTCTGGCAGCAGGCGGGGCGCGCCGGCAGACGCGGTCAGGGGGCACTCGTCGTATTGATCGCCCGCGACGATCCCCTGGACACCTACCTGGTTCATCATCCCGCCGCGCTGCTCGACAAACCCATCGAGCGGGTCGTCATAGATCCAAGCAACCCGTATGTCCTTGGACCACAGCTTCTTTGTGCCGCCACCGAGCTTCCGTTGACCGACGAAGAGGTGCGCACGTGGGACGCGGAAGCGGTGGTGAGCGCATTGGTGGACGACGGGTTGCTCCGCCGGCGGCCGAGCGGCTACTTCCCCACTCCCGGGGTCGATCCGCACTCCGGCGTGGACATCCGGGGCTCTACCGGCGGACAAATCGCGATCCTCGAGAACGGTACGGGCCGGATGGTGGGCAGTTCGGGGGCGGGGCAGGCACCCGCGTCGGTCCACCCAGGCGCGGTGTACCTGCACCAAGGCGATAGCTACGTGGTCGATTCCCTGAATTTCGAGGACGGCATAGCATTCGTCCACGCCGAAGATCCCGGCTATACGACGTTTGCCCGGGAGCTGACTGATATCGACGTCACCGGGCAGGGTGAACGTTGCGATCACGGACCGGTCACTGTCGGTCTGGTACCCGTCTCGGTCAGCAACACAGTCACCGGGTATCTGCGCCGCGGCCGAGACGGCGCGGTGATCGACTTCGTCGACCTCGAGATGCCGACGCGCACCCTCGAGACGATGGCAGTGATGTGCACAATCACGCCGGAGGCGCTGCAGGACAGCGGTATCGACCCGCTACGAATACCTGGATCGCTGCACGCAGCCGAACACGCCACCATCGGCCTGCTGCCGCTGCTCGCCAGCTGCGATCGCGGCGACATCGGCGGGGTCTCGGCGGCAGTGGGCCCGGTCGACGGCCTGCCGACGATATTCGTCTACGACGGCTATCCCGGCGGCGCAGGCTTCGCCGCCCGCGGATTCGCCACTATCGCCACTTGGTGGGACGCCGCCGCCGCCGCGATCGAGGCCTGCGAGTGCCCGATGGGCTGCCCGTCCTGCGTGCAGTCGCCCAAGTGCGGAAACGGCAACGACCCCCTCGATAAAGTGGGCGCGGTCCGCGTGTTGCAGCTGGTGGCTAGCCTACTTCGGGCCTCGATGCCATGAATCCACGCGGCGATCGACCCCTCGACGATCGCCTCTGGATACGGCGGTAAGAAAAGCCCAGCTGAACATCGCGGCAAACAACGAACCGCGGCGACGAACAGGCTGGACCGCGAGACGTGTTTCCGATCCCGCCTACCAGGCTGATGGCAAATTACCTTGTGGAATCCGTGGTTGCAACTCACGAGAGGAGGTCCGGCGGCACCTGAGCACACTCGACCGCGCAGAGATTGCGGATCCCTTAGCAACGTCATCACCAAGAGCTTCCTACCCGTCGGTAGGATAACCACCATGACCCACGACTGGATACTCGTGGAAGCACTGGGCAGTGAGCCTGCCGTCGTCGCTCAGGGCCCCCACACCAAGGACCTGATACCGATCGACACGTTCTTGGGGCGAGACCCGCACCTCATGGCCATCCAGAGCGCCGTCGGTGAGACGGTCCGCGCTGGGAAAGGCCTGACCAGCATCACGCCCAAGAACGACCGCGTGATTCGCACCGAGGTTGTCGAGATGTCGGACGGCTGTATCCACGGC
>CAXMSM010000462.1:0-4201 GCA_964195655.1 uncultured Gammaproteobacteria bacterium
GTGATCGTCGTGTCACTGATCGCAATGATTGCTGCCGGCCTCACCATGATGGCGCGTACGGGTCAGGCCACGTTTTGGATCTTCGGGCTGATTCTGTGCGTGTTCATCGGACCGACGCTGTCGTCGGCGCGGACGTTGATGCTGCGGATGGCCGGCCACGGCAAGGAAGGTGTCGCATTCGGCCTCTACACGATGGCGGGCCGCGCCGCGACCTTCCTGGCGCCAGCGCTGTTCGCAATATTCATCGATGTCTTCGACAGCGACCGCGCCGGGATGGGCGGCTTGATGGCCGTCCTTCTGCTGGGTTTGCTGGCGATGCTGGCGGTACAGGCGCCGCACTCACGGGCGCAGGCCTAGCCGGTTGGTGCGTCTTTAGCTGGTCGTGGTGCAGATGGTCAGGCCGACCCCGGTTCGCGATTCCACCTGAGCGTCGTTCACGGTGATCGAACACGTCAACTCTCGCCCGACGTTGATGATGCTGATACTGGCGGAACTGTCGGCGGGCAACGAGACCTGCTTGCTCCACGGCAGTATCACGTTGAACTCGGTCTGAAGCATGCCGCCGGAGTCGACGTAGGTGATATTGATGACCCGGCCGCTGCCCTGGACGGAATAGATGACGCTGTCGGTTGCGCCCCGGGCGGTGGTGTCGGTGGGAGGCGTCCGAGGTGGCACAGTCGGCGAGGTCGGTAGCGGCAGCAACGGTGTGGTGGGGGTCCGTGACGTCGTCGACGGGATTCGTGGGCTCGTGGTGGGAGTAGAGAAGGTGGGTTCGGGCCGCGCGGGCAGCGGCGCCACGACGGTCTCCTGCTTGGAGCTGTTGACGATCACCAGAGCGATGACCAGGCCGACGACCGTGAGCACCGCGACCGCGGTGACGATCCACAGCCAGCGTGGAACCTTCGGGCCATCGGGCGGCGGTGGCTCGGCGTCGTGCCCCGGATGCTGCGGTCCGTACTGCCCCGGCGCGGATGGGTCGTAGCCAAAGGGCGAATACGCGGGTAGCTGTTCGGTCGGACGGGATGGCGGTGCCTGATACGGCGGCCCGTACGGCGTCTGGCTCGCATAAGCCGGATCGGAATACGCGGGGTGGCCATATCGGTGTTGGTCATAGCCGAACTGTTGTGTTGGCTCGTCACCTGTGCCGGAGCTCCGTTGCTCCTCGCGTCCGCGGTCCGTCATGCGCACCTCATGGCTGCAGAGTACCTGTGCGACCGCGCAGTGCGCTTTTGCCGGCCTAGACCTCAAGGCGCATGCAGACCATCATGCAGACCATGCAGAATTAACCATCGTGGCGCGGCCCGATCGCAGGTTTTGGGGCGCTTCGTTGTCGCTGAACGCCACCGGTTTCGCCCACCTCGTCGAACACGGCGGATATCAGCATTTGTGGCGTGACCGATCTGAACACCTGGTACCGCAGGAACCGTGGATCGCTGTGGGGGCATATCCCAAGTACGGCCATCTGATCGGCGATCGCGAACTACGGGAACAGCTGGCTCCACTCCAACGCGCTCACGCTATGACCGTGCCATTTCTGTTGGTGGACGGCCTCAATGACACCAACGTGCCGCACAGCGAGTCAGCGCAGATGTGCGAAGCGCTCGGCGCGCATGGCCGGCGCGAGAAACTGCAGCTGTTCGACGACGACGGCCACGAGATCGACAAAGCGCGAGAACCGTGCGGTGCTGCTCAAAGTCATGAATGGGTGGCTCAATGAAGCTTTTATCGGCTAGCCTGACTGCACAGAGGTTGTCGAAATCGTCTGCCGGGTAAAACCGTTGGGGTGCGCGCCGGCTAAGCGCTTAGACGGAGGAGGCATCGCATGCGAGGAGCTCTCGGCGTCATTGTGCTCGTCTGGTTGTTGATCGGCGTCGTCGCCGCTTATCAACGTGACTACCTCACCGGTGGCGAAGCCAATTGCGCCACAGCGGGAACCATTGCGCTAACGGTGGTCGCAGGTCCACTGAACTATGCGGGCGTCGATCCGAAAGTCACGGATTGCCAGATTCCGCAACCCAGTCAGTGATCCGCTGACTGGCTGACCCGCCGAAACGGAGTGGCCATGATCGTCCTCGGCGCCATACTGCTCATGCTGGGTATTTTCCTCGGTGTGCCGATACTGATCAATATCGGTGTCGTGCTCCTCGTTATCGGTGCCGTGTTTTGGCTTCTGGGCTTGATCGGTCGTCCGATCGGCGGCAGGAAAGTCTGGTACTAGCGCCTAATCACGAAGGCGCCCGGCAGAGGTCACGGCGGCGACCGTCATCGCTCTCAGGACGGCCCGCGGGCTGGCTTCGGCCGCGTTCGCAGGGGCGGGTTTCGCATAAGGTTTCATACTGGGTTTCACACTATGCGAGGTGGAGTTCAGCAATCCGAACGTGGCATGAGCCGTCAGCCGCGCATCTGTTTCAGTCAGGGTGGGGTCGCGCCGGCGCAGCACGCCGACCCAGATTTCGACGTACTGCCGCTGTTTCCGGCGGACCTGGCGTTTGGCTGCAGACGGCAGGTTGCCCAGGTCGCGGTCCTGGATGCGGATCAGGTCGGATTCGCCCAGCGCGAAGTCCAAGTGAAAGTCGATCAATCCCTCAAGCGCGGAGTTGGCATCATCGGTTCGATTGGTCACCTCGTTAGCTCCGGTCAGCAGGCGTGTGCTGATGCCGACTAGCAGTTCCACCAGCAGTGCTTCCTTGTTGGGAAAGTGCCGATAGATCGCGGGTCCGCTGACCCCGGCTGCGGCGCCGATGTCCTCCAGGCGCACCGCGAGGTAGCCGTGCAGGGCCATCAGTCGCTCGGCGGCAGTGATCAGCTGGCTGCGGCGGTCGGATTTCGCCTTGCTGCGCCGCGAGACCATCTGCGGTGCCGCTGACGTCGGAGTGTGCGCGGTCATGACGCAACCTCCAGCCGATGGTGGACAACGAGAGTTAATGGTGATTAACATAGCATCGGTTAGTCTCGATTAACTCAACTGAGGCGGATTCAGCGATGGCAGCGCAGGCATCACATCACGACGATCATGTCGCGCTGGTCGAACAGTTGCGGAGCAAGCTTGCCGCCGCGGCCCTCGGCGGTTCGGAGCGCGCTCGCGAACGACATGTCAGCAGGGGCAAGTTGCTACCGCGTGATCGCGTCGACGGGCTGCTAGACCCGGGCAGCCCTTTCCTGGAGTTGGCCGCACTGGCGGCCGACGGCATGTACGACGACGAGTGCCCGGGAGCGGGAATGATCGCCGGGATCGGTCGGGTGTCGGGCCGCGAATGCATGATCGTGGCCAACGACGCGACGGTCAAAGGTCGGACGTACTACCCGATCACCGTCAAGAAGCACCTGCGGGCGCAGGAGATCGCGGCGCAGAACCAGCTGCCATGCCTCTATCTGGTGGACTCCGGGGGTGCGTTTCTGCCGCGGCAGGACGAGGTCTTCCCCGATCGTGAACACTTCGGACGCATTTTCTACAACCAGGCGACGATGAGCGCCAAGGGGATTGCCCAGATCGCGGCGGTGCTTGGTTCGTGTACCGCCGGGGGCGCCTACGTCCCGGCGATGAGCGACGAAGCCGTCATCGTGCGAAACCAGGGCACCATCTTCCTCGGTGGTCCACCACTGGTGAAAGCCGCCACCGGCGAGGTCGTCACCGCCGAGGAGCTTGGTGGCGGCGATCTGCACACAAAAGTCTCAGGCGTGACTGATCATCTCGCCCACGACGATCGCGACGCGTTGCAGATCGTGCGACGGATAGTGGGTACCTTGGCGCCGCGAAACGAGCCGCCGTGGGAGGTGGCGCCGACGGTCGATCCGATTGCCGACCAGGCCGAGCTCTACGACGTTGTCCCCGTCGACTCGAGAGTGGCCTACGACGTGCACGAGGTGATCACCCGCATCGTCGACGGACCTTCCCCCGGAACTTCGCTTGCCCAAAATGGCGAATTTGCCGAGTTCAAAGCCGAATACGGCACCACGCTGGTAACCGGGTTCGCGCGTATCCACGGCCACCCCGTCGGCATCATCGCCAACAACGGCGTGTTATTCGGCGAGTCGGCGGTCAAGGGTGCGCATTTCATCGAGCTGTGTGACAAGCGGGCTACCCCACTGCTTTTTCTGCAGAACATCTCGGGTTTCATGGTCGGCCGGGACTATGAGGCCGGCGGTATCGCGAAGCACGGCGCCAAAATGGTCACCGCGGTGGCCTGCGCGCGAGTCCCCA
>CAXMSM010000463.1:0-3098 GCA_964195655.1 uncultured Gammaproteobacteria bacterium
AATACTGCAACTTTTTTCATCACTGTCACCTTCTAATTTCTGTCTATAATATCCAAGGATAAGCCCATAAAAAACACTCATATGGGCCGCTGGTTCGCGAGGAATTGTCAATACCTGGCCGCTCGCGAACCAGCGGCTATCGACAGTCGTCCGCCATAATCTCGACATGACCACGGCAAAGCAGATTGGGATCGTGTTGTTTCCCGACGTTGAAGAACTCGATGCGGTTGGTCCGTGGGAGGTGCTCGCCGCGTGGACTCGTGCACATCCAGAAGACGGCTACGCCGTCTCCTGCCTGTCCCGCTCCGGTGGTCTAGTGCAGTGCGCCAAAGGTCTCGTGCTGCAGGCCCACCATTCTTTCCCCGACGCCCCGAGTCTGGACGTGTTGGTATATCCGGGCGGTCAAGGCACACGGCCACAGTTGCAGGATTGCGACCAATTGGATTGGGTTCGTCGCCAGCGCGCCGATGTCCCGCTGATGACCAGCGTTTGCACCGGCTCCCTGGTGTACGCAGCTGCCGGTCTGCTCTCCCACCGGCCCGCAACCACACACTGGGCCTCGCTCGATCGGCTCGCGGAGCTCGACCCCACCATCGATGTGCGGCCCGATGAGCGCTTTGTCGATGACGGCGACATCATTACGGCCTCCGGTGTGTCAGCCGGAATCGACATGGCGCTGCACCTTGTCGCACGACTTGCCAGCCCAGACCGTGCTCGGCAGGTGCGACGATTTATCCAATACGACCCTGCACCGCCGGTGTAGCTGGCAACCTACCCACCGTTTGGAGCCGGCGAATCGCGCGTCGCGTCGAATCTGCGATCGCCGGCCTTGCTTCCAGAGTTAAATCGAGAGTTAAATGAGGCTTCTCGCATGTCGATAGGAGGTCGAGCCATGGCTGTCGCATGGGGTCATCGTCACCCGGGCCGGCGCGGTCAGCGTAACGCTGGTAGTTTGCCGGTGCTGCGCTGGCTGCGGGTCGGTGCGGCCACCGCCGGGGTGGGTGTGGCGTTAGTAGCGGCACCGGCGGTCGCGCAGGCCGACACGGGTACGGCCGAATCGAGTGCCGACTCATCGCAAGGGGCTGGCCCCTCAGCGGGCACCCAGACCTCGCCGAATACCGACGGCGGTGACGCGGCGGCTGATGGGGACGACCGATCCGAGGACGCTTCGGGCAGTCCTGGCCAGGAGACATCCACCAGCGCCGGTGAGGAAGCACCAGAGGATACGCAGGACGAAGCAGATGCCATCTCACCGGACATCGACCCCGCGCCGGATGACGATTCCCTGGATGAGTTGGCAGAGGACCAGAATGTATCGGCCGACCCGCCCGAAACCATTACCGAAGAAACTCCGACCCCCGCCGGCACCGCCAACAGTGGAACCGATGACGATGCAGCTGACACCCGCCAAGAGTTCCCTGGCGGTGATCGCCAGGACACTCCGGCCGCTGCCGCCACCGAGACTTCGCGATCGTCTGAGCTGAGCCATACCGCGGACAGCCGTTCGACCCTGCCGGTCAGCCCGCTCGCATCACGGGGCGGCTCGCCGGCGCCAGCGGTGGCCGAGGATTTGGCGGTGCCGGATTTGGCTGACAACCAGCCAATCTCGGTGAGTCCCTCGACCGCGACAGCCATCACGGCGGCGCCCACGTTGAGCGTCGCCGCCCCGGAGGCGTCCTCGTCGGGCCGGCTGGCCTACCCAGCGCCGGTGGACGCACCGGTGACCTGGCGCGCAATCGTCACCGAGACCCTGACTTGGCTGGGAGGGGATACCGGCACGAACCTGCCGGTCCCGGATGACGCGGTTCCCGACCTGCTTGCCGGGTTATGGATGGGCATGCGCCGACTGCAGTACACGCTGTTCAACTCGGGCCCCGTATTGCAACCCGGCGCCTCCAACGAGGATGTCGACACCGGAATCATCACCGGCGATCTCCAGGGATACGACGCCAACGGCGACGTCATCACTTATCTGCTGACCAGCGCGCCCGCACACGGAACAGTGCTCATCGCCGAAGATGGCACCTACACCTACACGCCCGACGTTGACTTCGCCGGCGGCACCGACACCTTTTCCGTCGCTGCCGAGGACACCGGTCCGGCCAACCCGTGGCACATCCATCCATTCGACGATCTCCGATCTGGCCTGAATCGCATTCTGCCCCTGCTCGGATTCGAAGCGCTTCCGGACGCCTCCACCACCACCGTAACCGTGCACGCGACCCCCAAAGCGCCTGTGGCCCCATCGATCACGCTGCACAACAACTCTGGGAAAAAGATCTGGGTCTACAACCTGCCGGACTCGGGCAACTACAGCATCAAGGCGCCCTTCACACCCGTTTCCATTGCGGATGGGCACAGCACTCAAGTGACCCTTGCGCCCGGCGCGGGCCCACTGGGTTCACCACAGAACCGGATCTACATCGTGGAGGGCGACGAAGGATTCACCATTCCGGTCGATGCGACAAGCGGTGTGGATGCATTCAATCCGACAGCAATAACGGCAGGCAACTCTTTCCTGAACTACAACTTCCTGGAATATTTTCTCTACACCGAGAACGGCGGGTCTGAATACACCATCGACACGTCCTACATCGATGAGTGGTCACTGCCGATCCAGTACAAGTTTACGGTTCCTCAGGGCGCAGCCTGGACCGGCGCCAAAAGTGGTACAACATACGGCTTTAGCGACTACGACACGGTGGTGAATCAACTCAAGGCCGCCGAGAAAGCCGGCCAGGGCCCCTACGGGGATTTGGTTTGGGATGGCAGCACTCCCTTTCCGCCCCAGCCGCCGGCAACCGTTAGCAGAATCATTGGGCCCAACAAGGTTTGGACGGCACAATCCCTGCAGCCACCAACCAACATCAACATGAATAATGCGGGCTGGATTCCGACCTCGTATCAAGATTTCGTGCAGTACGGAGCGACAACGGATCCGACGACTGGAGTTACCACCTATCCGTACGCGCAAAACGGCACTCAGTACTCCACCGAGGGCAACTTCACCTTCTGGAAGGACAGCGTTGACGGCCCGGCCTCTACGCCGTATCCCATTGCGTTACGCACGGCCGCAATACATGATGGCTTTCCCGCTG
>CAXMSM010000464.1:0-10432 GCA_964195655.1 uncultured Gammaproteobacteria bacterium
TGTAGGTAGGCCACCGCATCACGCAGCCGGGCGAGTTCAACCTGGATGCGCTCAGCGCCGGTGATGGTGTCGAAATGGCCCGTGACGAGTACCTCGGGCCGCAGGTCGCGGACCCGTTCGATGGAGGCTATCGCGGTGAGCGGGTCACGGTACCGGTCGCCGCGCATGGTGACGAAGTTCGGGATGTGGCCGAAGACCGGGCCGAAGGTGTTGCCGGACAAGCAAATTGACTGATCCGGTAGCCAGACGACCATGGAGTCGGTTGTTTCCCCGCCCGGGGTGGACAGCAGTTCGAGGGTCCGTCCGCCTACGGTGAGAGTCAACGTGTCATCGACTTCGATGTCGGCGGTCAGGCTGGCCTGCGGGGGCAGGGTGGCCCCGAAGCGTTCCTGAATGGCGGCGATGCCGAGGGCAAGAGTGTCGGCAAAGGCAAATGCGCTATTGCGCACGCGGTAGGCGGCCAGGCGCTCGTTGTCATCGCGCCATTGGCGCCAGTTGGCCTGGGCCACGATCTTGGTGTCCGCATCGCGCATGACCTCAAGACCGCCAACGTGGTCGTAGTGTCCCTGAGTCACGATGATGTAGCGGATCGGCGAGTCGTCGACAGCGTCGAAGTTATTGCGGTGCACCGGGCTTTCGAAGCCCATCCCGGTGTTGACCACGACGCGGCCGTCATCGGTGGTCAACAAATAGGCGTTGGACAGGCCCGGGGATGCCCAGATTCCGGGTGCGACCTGGTCGGCGCTGTGCGCCGATGCCGGAGCCAGCGCGTCGGCGCCGGGCCGGCTGCGGTACACGGGCTCGAAGTCAGTGTGCGGTGGGCTCATTGACGCTTCTTACTTGCTTTCCGCGGTGCGGATTTCGGGCCGGACATCGAAACGGTCGAAGTAGAAGTCGAATCGCGACCGCAGCTCCTCGGGGCTGACTCCGAAATTCCCCTGCAGGTTGTAGTGGATCTGTCCATGTTTGCCGCGCGGGTTGCTGTCCAGATACGCCTGAAACGCTTTGCGCGCAGACGGTGTCAACTCGGCGTCGGAGTGCCCGTAAAGGTCTTCGAGCAGCTCCAGCTCGTGGCCGTTGAGTTGGTGAAAGCCGATGTCGACGCTGCGCTCGGCGGGTACCAGTTCACGATCACGTACGCATGTACTTAGCAACCGATGGACTCGATCGCTCCAGTAGTCAACCAGCCACTGAGGGTCGATGCTGCTACGCCGTATCCGATCGGAGTAGGCCATCATCGTGATCGCGGACTGGATAACCGCGACTGGGTCGCGGTGGGTGAACGCGACGGTGGCGTCGGGAAAGGTGGCCAGCAGTGGTCCAATCTGCTCACAGTGCTGAGGTGACTTCAGCACCCACGTTCGCGGTCCTCGCAGAAAAGTCAACGCCTGCAACACTTTTTTCAGGTGGGCGTAGTGCCGCACCTGATCGAGCGCCAGGTAGAAGTCGCGCCATCCCGGAACGTGGGCGTGCCACTCGAGCACATACGCCGCGAAGTCCAGGTCCAACAACTCGACTTCTTCCTCGATGGCCTCGGGGAACCGATCGTGCATGGCCGCGGCATGCGGCGCACTGATCATCATGGCGGCATGCTCGGCTTTTGCTTCGCCGTAGCGGGGATCCAGTCCGAAGACATCGGGCCCGCGGCCCGGTAGGGGCATCGGCTCGCGGCTTTCCCAGTACGGCAACGCACGTCGACGAGGATCGGCAGCCAACAAGTTCACCAGATGCGTGGTTCCCGATCGTGGCATCCCGACCACGATGAAGGGCTTCTCGATCGGAATCGACTCGATCTCGGGGTAACGCTTGACCAGTTCGTTCAGCGACAACCGGTTACGCAGCAGCCGTACAACTCGCGCGCGAAGCGCGCCCCGAATCAACTGCGTCAGGCCGTGATCGGCTTCGATCGCCTCGACATATGCCGCTGCGCGGGCAACCACGCCGTCAGCATCATCGAGGTCGTCGGTGCCGGCCTGCGTCATCGCCTCTTCGATCATCCGGGGCAGGTCCAGATCGACGTGACGTGATTCGGTGTGATCGAGGATTTGCTGTTGGACAGCGGTTAGCCGCGGTGCGACCAGATCATCGAGATCCAGCACGTCGGCTGTCGCGCCCATCGTCTACCTCCGATCCACATTGACCGTGTCGAATATTCGAAGTAATCTTCGAAACCATGCCGAGATCGAAGGTAGACGCCCCGAATGGTGGCCGTCAAGTTCCTTCACCACCGACCGAGAGGGTGATCGCGGTGATGCAGCTGCTGGCCGCCGACCCCGAGCGGGCATTGTCATTGACACATATCGCGCGCACTCTGCAGATCAGCCCAGCCACTACTCACGCCATTTTGAATACGCTTACCGCCCATCACTGGGTGGTGCGCAACACCCATACCAACGGCTACTGCTGGGGGCCGGCCGTGGGCGCGTTGACCAAGACCGTCGGCGACCGGCACCTACGTGTTTACCTGCAGGAACTGCACGGGACGACCGGTGTGCAGGTGTTCCTGGCGCGTCGGGAATCGGCCACCCTGACAGTGGTCGACAGTGTTGGCGCCTCCCTCACCGCACCCCAGCTGCAAGCCGGATTCCGGCTCCCGCTGGTCGCCCCATTTGGCCGCGACTACGTGGCATGGGCCGGCGAGAACTTGCAGGCCATCTGGCTCGAAGGCATCAGTGAACCATCGAGCGCACTACGTGAGCGACTCACAGCCGTGCTGGCGGAGATCCGCCGCCGGGGATTTGTCATCGAGCGCATGAGCCGTGAGTACGTGCGCGTGTATGCCGCGCTGGGTGCGCTGGCCGACGACGGCGAAGCCGACGCGATCACCACCCGATTGGCGGGTGCCTTCGCCGACTTGACGCTGGTCGACTATTTGCCCGGCGAACTCGACGAGCGCAGATCAAACCGTATCGCCACTGTCTCCGCACCGGTGAAGGACTGTGACGGGGTGGTCACGATGTCGGTCACCGCGGCGCCATTTGCCGAACTCGCCAAGGCCGAACTGGACGCCCTAGCCAAGCATGTGCGGTCAACGGCAACCCAGATTGAATCCGCGTTGGCATGACGGCGATCGCAACGACCCGCCAAGCGATCGTCACCATCACCCAGTTCGAATGACTAGAAGGGAGTGCACGTGAAAGTGGCTATGGTGACCGGGCCGGGAACAACGGAAGTGATGGATATCGAGCGACCGCAGGTGGGCGCGCGAGACGTGCTGGTCAGGATTCGGGCGTGCGGCATCTGCGGTAGCGACGCCCTCTATATCGCTATCGGCGGACTCCCACCCCGGCAAGGCCGCATGCCGCTCGGCCACGAACCTGCCGGCGTAGTCGTAGAGGTGGGAGCCGACGTCAACGGCATCGCTGTTGGTGACCATGTCGTGGTCAATCCGATGGCGGCCCCCAGCGGCATCATCGGCAACGGCGGCGCTCATGGCGGCCTTGCAGAATATCTGCTCATCGAGACGGCCCGGCGTGGAGTGAGCCTCGAGGTGATTCCCGACCACATTCCCTTCGCGGTGGCAGCCCTCAACGAGCCGATGGCCGTTGCGCGTCACGCGGTGAACCGTTGCAAGCCCCACCGTTCCGACAAAATCCTGATCTTCGGCGCGGGCCCCATCGGGCTCGGGGCTGTGCTCGCGTTCAAGTCGTTCGGAGTCGAAAGCGTTGTGGTCGCCGATGTCATTGCGTCCCGCTTGAATACGGCCAGCGAGGTCGGCGCCGATGCGGTCATCAACTCCGCCCACGAGAACGTCACGCAACGGCTCATCGAACTACATGGTGAAGGGGAGGCGATGTTCCCGGGACGAGCCGGCACCGACATCTACCTCGATGCCGCCGGGGTCCCTGCGGTCATCGCCGCCACTATGGCTGCAGCGAAGAAGGGTGCCACCCTGGGGGTGGTCGCCTTGCACAAGAAACCCGTGCCATGCGACTTTGCCACTCTCATGACCAACGAGATCTCCATCGTGGGATCAATCGGTTACCCGGACGAGATCTTCGAGGTCACCAAGGACCTTGTTGCCAATTGGGAGAAGTACGCGCTGCTCATTAGCCATACCATTCCGTTCGCTGACATCGATGATGCATTCGCCAAAGCGGCCATGCCCGGCGCCGCCGACAAGGTCATCGTCACCAACGATTGACTCCACATATTGTGAACCAGTTGGCAGGTGTCCCGATTAACTTGACGTCTGCCCGACGGGACAACCGGCGGCTTACTTGGGGGCCAATTTGGGACCAGAGGTTGTGGGGCTTGAACTTACGGGTGTGTGGTGCACCGGCCCGCATCCAGGTGATCGCAGGGGTGCATGAAGCGCTTGCGGTCGCGGCCGCGCGGCAAAACCGCAGACTGCCCCGATCGTCGGCCATTCAGATCAGGCCCGACCAGTTTCACCCGACTTTGAGACTGTGTTCGTCCCGCAACACTTTCCCGCCATGCCGGATCGTTTTTATGCGTACGCATCCGTCGTGGTAAACACGCCGGGTATGACGGCAGCCGCAGGAGTACTTGAAGTCGTCGTATAGCAGGCCTTCGTAGTCATCTTCGACATGGTGATCGCCATCTGCGGTGCGTCCGCAAGGCGCTTTTCGCTTCGTGAAGTACGTCGTGGCAACAACCATCGGCCCGCCTCCTTAAATGTTAGGCAAATGAATCTTCGCGGCTTCGAGAGGCCCAGATTGCCTGGTGAACCTGAGTGTCACCGTGGTCTTTAGCCGTGAAGATGCTGAGACGTTGGTGCCCCTAGCTCCTGCCTGCGCTTTCTTACCTGCCCAAGGCCGGTCACCGCCAGGATCAGTAGCGCCAGGAGTGGAGCGATGATGGTCACGCTCAGCGTCGCGGCGTCCGGCACGTCCTGCCCGCGGATGTGCGCGAGCACCCCGATCAGCGGTTGGAAGAGCAACCCGCCGATACCCACGATCAGCATGTTCGTTAGGCCCATCGCCACACCGGAAAGCGGCGTCGGCGCTTTGTCCTTCACCATGGTGAAGGACAATGCGTAGAACGAATTGAAGAATCCCAGAACGAACATCGCCCCGGACAGAACCACTTGGCCATGTAAGACAAAGAGAATGATCCCCATCATCACAGCGGTCCCAATGGCCCCCAACGCAAGCAGCCGTGCAGGCATGCGGTATCGGGAGCACAACCAGGCAGAACCGAGCATGCCGGGCAAGCATCCCCAGAAATAGAAGGACGCGCAGATCGAAGCCGCGGAGAGACTCATGTGGTGAGAGGCCTGAAAATAGGAGACGCTCCACAGCCACCCGAACGAGACCCCGGCCGCCGCCACCAAACCGCCGGCCATGGCGGGGGAGAGAATCGGCAACGAACCCAGCAGCCGAGCCACCTCGGCGGGTCGGGGCCAATGCTCATCGCCACCCCCACCGGAGACTTTTCGGTTCCTGACGAATACGACAATGAGCACAAGGAGTATCGCTGAGAACGCGCCGCAGGCGATCATGCCGGCGCGCCATCCGGCGTGCTCGACGATGAAGCCGAGGGTCTCTTGGCCCAGCGCCGCGCCGGCCATGCCGAACATCTCGGTCAGCGCCGCCAAGATGGGGAAAAGGCGTGGGGGAAACCATTGTGCGGCCAGCGCCATCGTGCATACCACCGTGGGCGCAGCACCCAAGCCCATCAGGATGCGGGTCAGTTCGGCGGCATTCGCCGTCTGCGACATCGCAAAAAGAAACGATGCAACAGTGCACAGGAGCGCCCCGGCGATGAGCACCGACCGTGCGCCGAAGCGCGACACCAGGATTCCCGCCGGGATCTGCAGAAGGATGTAGGGGTAGTAGAAACTTGAGGACAGGCCGCCGAATCCCGCTTCGTTCAGCGAGAGATCGACGACCAAACCTTCCCGCATGACGCTGGGGAACGTTTGCAGCACCATCTGGAAGAAGACGAACAACGCCGCTGTGCCGAAGATCAGGCTGCTGCGCCACGGCGACCAGTCCGACCAGGGAGCGCCGCGCGGTGCACTGCCCGCCTCGCTGGTCACGTCCTCAGCGTAAAGCGGTCACCGCAAAATTCCGACCAGAATCAGAACGCAGTACCAGCCAGCCGTTGACTCAATAAATGGGGCAGCTGCAACAGTGGACGGCTGCGGAGAACTGACTCGCTAGGCTCCCAGGACTTGGATCGCGCTATGTCGCCAATCTGCATCCGCCGCCTTTAACAATACAATTGTCTTGTCACAACCGTCTAATAATATTGCGATTACAGTTCGAATGTATGGTAACCTGCTGTCGTGCCCCGCAGCGGAGTCGACACCAAACGGCGAATCCTCGATACGGCGTCCAACCGGGCGTCGGTCATCGGGCTTGACGGAGTGACGATCGGGAGGCTGGCCGCCGAGGTCGGCGTCTCCAACGGCGCGGTCGCCAACCACTTCCCGTCCAAGGACGAGCTCCAGCTCGGCACCATCGCGCACGCCGCGGCCGTCGTGCAGGGGCTGGTCGCCGATCGGTCCTTGGTAGCCGAACCCGGTCTGCCGCGGCTGCGCGCTGTCCTGGATGCGTGGCTCGCGTACCTGGCCGACCCGCCGTTCGACGGCGGCTGCTTCTTCTGCACCACCACCGCCGAGTTCGGCTCGCGGCCCGGCGAGATCCGCGACGTCCTTGCCTCGGCCGCCCGGGCCGGGCTCGACCTGCTCCTCGAACAGGCGCGGCTGGCCCAGCGGCTTGGTGAGGTCAACCACGACGAACCCGCCGAACAGCTGGTCTTCGAACTGCACGCTTACCTCCAAGAAGCCAACTGGGCGCGCCGCCTCCTCGACGACGACGACGCCATCGACAAGGCCCGCACTGCTATCGAAAACCGCCTCCAGCGAAAGGACTATCCGTGACCGAGCGACTGATCACCATCGAGCGAGACATCCCGGCACCACGACCCGACGTATGGAGGGTCCTCGCCGACTTCCCCAACATCGCCGACTGGAACACCGGCGTGAAGGCATCGCGGGCGACCAGTGGCGCCACCGCTGGCGTCGGAGCCACCCGCCACTGCGACCTGGCACCGGCCGGCGGGCTCGACGAGACCATCACCGGCTGGGAGGACGAACAGCGCCTCGTTGTCTCCATCGACAAAGCCACCGTCGTGCCGATCGACCACGGGGAGGTCACCTTCATCCTGGAGCCGTCCCTGTCGGGCGACCGGACCAGGACGGTGGTCGAGTATCGCTACCGCCCCAAGGGTGGACCGCTGCGGCGCCTGCTTGGCCCACTCGTCGACCGGCAGCTCGCCAAGGGATTCGCCGGATTCCTCACCGATCTCGAAACGGCTGCGCGGCAGGTCTAGACGTAAATGGGCTCAGGTCACTGGCGCGATCGTGTCGGCCCTCCTGGTCGCATCGGCAGTCACGGTCATGACTAGGGCTGCCAGGACGTAGTGCGCCAGAGGCAGTCCTATGCACTACTTTCGAGGCAGAGGAACAGTGACGTCCACGCCGTTCCAGAAGGCTACCCGGCCCTTGATCCGCCGCGCTAGGGGTGATGGGTGACGGTAGGTGAACGCCGCACTGCGCAGCGTCGCATCGCCGGTGGACACATCGTAGTAGCTGGCAATGCCCTTCCAGAAGCACAAGCTCTTGGCCTTGCTGGCGATGAGGACGCCTGCGGCGACATCACTTTCGAGGAAATAAACGTTTCCTTCGACGATCACCGGGTCATCGGTGCTGGCGATCATGGTGTTGCCTACGTGGGCGGAAGCGGTCGTCATGGTGGTGTCCGTTCGTGTTGTAGTCAGGCTGCGCAGTTGGTTCGATGTCCCCGGTGACGGGTTTAGGTGGTTGTTGGGCGTGTGAAGGGCAGTAGGACTAGTGCTGCGGCGAGGCCGAACATGATGTGTTCGATCAGGAATGTGCCGTAGCCGACCATGGATGCCATGTTGGTGATCTGGTCTCCGCTGGAGAAGACCGCTGCGGCCAGTGGCAGGCCGATCCATGCGCTGAAAGCGAAAACGAGTGCACCATAGATCATTCCGGCGAGTAGCAGGTTGGCCCCGCGGAGTTTCGCGATCCTTACGATCACTGCGAAGGCCATCCCGTATATGGCGCCCGTCATCATGTGCACGAGGGCGCCCACGACGGCGGGTCCGAATGCGAAGTAGAAGTTCGAGCCGGCCATGCCCTGCTCCATCGACGCCATCATCGTCGACGGGTCCAGGAACAGCGACCCGATGTGGTAGAGCGGGGTGAAGAATCCGGTGTGTTGGTAGGTGGCGGCGGCGACCATAGCGAACATCGCCATGACCAGGGACGCGATCACCCCGGCGATGGCGCCGACGACCAGGGTGCGCCCGAAGCCGGCCTTGATATCGGTGCGCGCGGTGATGGTTGATGACATGGTTGTGCTCCTCGTGGGGCCGTGCCGTGGCGGGGGAATCGGTGTTCCCTCTAGTTACCGAAACCCGGTGACGGGCGCCGAGCCTTCCCGGCTGGGTGGCTGGGTTGAAGCTATCTGTTCTGCCTCTGTAGCCAGGATCTGCGGGCGCGGGCCAGGATCGCGATGGGGCGCGAAACCGCGGGTTGCGCGAGCTGGTTGCGGACGTCGGCGATTGAGGCGTTCCACGGGCCGTCGTTGTAGGTCGGGTAGGGATGGGTGGCGCCGGCCAGGTCGCGGGTGCGCATGCCGTGCTTGACTGCCAACACCATCTCGCCGATGGTCTCGCCCGCACGGGGTCCGACGATGCTGGCCCCCACGATGCGGTGCTTTCGATCCAGGACGAGCTGGGTGAGGCCGCCGGTGTTGGCTTCGGCGATCGCGCGGTCGAGGTGGGAGTGGGAAAGTGTCTGTACATGCAGTCCGGGTATCCGGCGAGCGGCTCGCGGGTCGATCCCGACCACCGCGATTTCGGGGTCGGTGAAGGTGACGCGGGGTTCGCCGGTCTTGTCGATGGTGCGGCGTAGTCCCAGAATCGCGTTGGTCGCGGCAATGCTGGCGTGCATTCCCGCCGTGTGGGTGAATTGTGGGTGGCCGGTGAGGTCGCCTGCGGCCCAGATTTTGGGGTTCGAGGTGCGCAGATGATCGTCAACGGTGACGTAGCCGCGGCCGTCGACGGCGACCCCGGCAATTTCTAGTCCGATCGAGCTAGTCCGCGGTACTCGGCCGACGGCGGCGAGTACGCGATCGAATTCGAGGTGGCGACCGTCAGCGAGGGTGAGTGTCCGCTCGCTGATCGACTGTGCCGCTGCGTCTACCACGACGTGGACTCCGTCGGCGATCATCGCCGCGGTGAGCGCGGCGGATGCGGCTGGATCCTCGCGGGGAACCAGCATGTCCGCCGACTCGAGGATCGTGGTGTGGGAACCCAGCCTGCTGAAGGCCTGCGCGAGCTCGCAGCCGATGCTGCCACCGCCAAGCACCAGCAGTCGCTGCGGAAGCTCGGTGAGGTCCCAAATCGTGTCGCTGGTCAGGTAATCGATGGTTTCCAGACCCGGGAGGTCGGGCACCGCCGGGTGTGCGCCGGTGGCGAGTACGGCCTGGGTGAAGGTGAGTGTGTCTTCACCCACAGCGAGGGTGCGTGCACCGGTGAAGCGGGCGGAGCCGCTGATGACCGTCACTCCGGCTTCGGTGAGGGCCGCCGGGGAGTCGACGGGTGCGATGGCGGCGATCGCGTCCCGCACATGCTGCATCACCCGAGGAAAGTCGATGGCCACGTTCGAGGCAACGACTCCAAATGCGTGTCCACGACGGATCGCCGCGGCGGCGCCGGCCGCGGCGATCAACGCTTTCGACGGCACACATCCGGTCCACAGGCAGTCCCCGCCAGTGCGATCGCGTTCGATCAAGACGACCTTCGCGCCGAAACCGGCCGCCGTCTTCGCCGCAACGATGCCGGCGGTTCCGCCGCCGATGACCACCAGATCGGCGACTTCGGGGAGCCGGGTCGCCCGGTGGTCCTGGGTTGGCTCACGATGCACTGCACGGTTCACTGCAGATCACCGCGGACCAGGCGGTCGACGACATCGTGCATGCGGCTCACGCTGTCGGGGGCGGGCATCCGCCGCGCCGCCCAGCGGGACAGGGCCGAATCGATCTGGCGGTATTGGGTGGCTGCGGCACGGCACTTGTCGCACTCGGCCAGGTGGGCTTCCAGCCGGCGGATCTGCGAAGGATCGAGCAGCGCCCCAGGATCGGCGTCGAGATAGCGCTGAATCCGACGCGCCGACCAGTGGCACGTCACCATCATCTGAATGGTTTTGATCATCGGTGTCTCCCAGAGGTCGCTGCGGCAAAGGTGGGTCGCAGATGGCGACGGACGCGGTCGCGAGCACGGCTGAGCCTCGACATCACTGTTCCGACCGGGACGCCCAACGCTTCAGCTGCTTCGGCGTAGGTGAGTTGATCGACATCGATCAACAACAGCACGGTCTGGAACTTCGCGTCCAAACTCTGAACCGCGCATTCCAGGTCGTCGGTGAGGAAGG
>CAXMSM010000465.1:0-3887 GCA_964195655.1 uncultured Gammaproteobacteria bacterium
TCGCGGACGGCGTGCGTAACGCCATGGCGCGGACGGCGTGCGTAACCCCAGTCGCGGACGGCTGGCGTAACGCCGGTTGCGGACATTGCGGCGGATACGGGCAAGCCAACGGCGTGCGTAACCCCAGTCGCGGACGGCGTGCGTAACGCCATGGCGATTTGTCAGCGAATATTTCGCCACAGCGTTACGCACCGGGTGGCGAAGTCAGGCTGCGGTTTCAGGCGAAGTGTTTGGTGAACCGCGGGGGCAGCAGCTTCATCACCTCGACGAGCGGCCACCACGGCCAACCAGGGACGACGGATCGGCCTTTTTCCTTTTCGATCGCTTCGACCATCGCCCGCACGCCCGTCTCGTTGTCGACCATCAGGATCGTCTTGCCGGCCTTGGCGGTCATCTCGGACTCGATGTAGCCGGGCTCAAGCACGGTAATCTTGATCGGGCCGGACGGGTATTCGGCACGCAGAGATTCGCCCAGTGACCTAACGCCCGCCTTGCTCGCGGAGTATGCGGCCTTGTGCCCAGGCACGCCGACGTTACTGAGCACCGACGACACCAAGACCAAATGTCCCGTGCCGGCTGACTTGAACATCTCCATCGACGTCTCGATCTGCACGAGTGCCGCAACGAGATTGGTCTCGAGCGTGGCTTTATTGGCCCAGAGCTTGCCGCCGCCGAGAGGGTAGCCCTTGCCGATTCCCGCGTTGACGATGACGCGGTCGATGCCACCAAGCTCGGTGCTGAGTTCGGCGAATACCTTGGGCACTTGGTCGTGATCGTTGACGTCCAGCGCCGCCACAGCCACAGTGATGCCGGGGTGACGTTCGAGCAGTTCAGTCTTCAGCTCGTCAAGCCGGTCAACGCGGCGCGCACATAGTGCGAGGTCCCGCCCCTTGGCGGCGAAAGCACGGGCCATCCCTTCACCCAGTCCGGAGCTAGCGCCGGTAATCAAGATCTTCTGCCGAGTCATGCGGGCAGGATAATCGAGTTGGGTAAGTGCGATCTAATCGTCACCCTCGCAGCACCCTGCGGAATTGGCGCAAGCCGGCTCACTTCAACAGCCGCGACATCCGTCGGTCCGCGAGCACCTTTCCCCCCGTCTGACATGTCGAGCAGTACTGAAAGGACTTGTCGGCGAACGACACTTCACGCACGGTGTCACCACACACTGGGCACGGCAGGCCGGTACGGGCGTGCACACGCAGTCCGGAGCGCTTCTCCCCCTTCAGCCTCGCCGCCTGCTGGCCCACCAATCTCGTCACGGCATCAGTGAGCACGGTGACCATCGCGTCGTACAGCGCCGTGAGTTGTGCGTCGGTCAGCTTGTTCGCGGTGGCGAACGGGGACAGCATGGCGACGTGCAGGATCTCGTCGCTGTAGGCGTTCCCGATGCCTGCAATGACTTTCTGATCGGTGATCACGTTCTTGATCCGCCCCGAGTTGCCCCGCAGTGCAGCTTCGAATCCCTCGCGACTCAATGCCAGGGCGTCGGGACCGAGTGATGCGATCTGGGGCACCGCCATCGGGTCAGTGACGAGCCATACCGCTAGGCGCTTCTGGGTGCCGGCTTCGGTCAAGTCGAAGCCCGGAGCCGCCCCGGCGGCGACATCCGACACCCGCGCCGCCCCGGGCACGCCCAAATGCACCCGCAGCGCGATTGGCCCCTTACCGGGCCTGAGTGGAGCAGTGGCGAGCTTGTCGGACCAACGCAGCCAGCCGGCACGGGACAGATGGGTAACGAGAAATAGCTCTCCTGCCTGCAATCCGAGATACTTGCCCCACCGGTGAGCGCTGCTCACCTGCTGCCCGTTCAGCGCGGATACCGGTGGGTCGAAAGTCTTGAGTACCGACAAGGCCGACACATCGATGCGGCCGACGCTCAGCCCGACCGCGTGGCGGCGCAGGTGATCCGCGAGTGCTTCGACCTCCGGCAACTCGGGCATGTCAGTCAGTCTGCCTGGACAACCAGCGAGAGCAGCCAAGTCACAAGCGATAACACGATGGCCGCCCAGATCGCCGTCCACCAAAAGTTGTCGATGAACAGTCCCCAGTGTGTCGTGTGCTCGGTGATCCACGACGTGATCCACAGCATGAACGCGTTGATGACGACGTGAATCAAACCGAGCGTCAGGATATAGAGGGGGATCGAGATGATCTGGACCACCGGCTTGATGATCGCGTTGACCAGGCCGAAGACTACTGCCACGACGAAGACGATGCCGACCCTGGCCGCCGTCGACTCACCGCCGACGAAGTCGATGCCGGGCACAACGAGCGTCACCACCCACAACGCCAGTCCGGTCAGCGCGGCACGCAGCAGAAACGGTCCCATACCCTCCATGATCCACCCGTGCGACCGGTTCCGGGTCCACCAGGAGATCAATACCGCAAGTATCCGGTACCCGGGGTATTGACATAGGGCGCCGACGGTCCCTACTTTCGAGGGAAGACATCGACGAGGGGATATTCGCGATGACAGCACCGGCGAAACCATCACAGGCGGTCCCGGCCGCCGCGGGGCCCACTCGCAACGATTTCGCCGGCCGCCTACTGAAGGGCTCCGTAAAGAAGTCGTTTGCCCCGGTGGTCGACATCGACTGGGAAGCGCCACTGGACCCGGACAAGTTCTACCTACCGGCCAAGACCGTGTCGCTTTACGGCACACCGTTGTGGAACAGCATGACCCGCGAACAGCAGATCGAGCTTTCCCGACAGGAGCTGGTCAACACGCTCTCGGCGGGGATCTGGTTCGAGAATATCCTCAACCAGGCGCTGCTTCGAAAGATGATGCACCAGGACCCGACTGCGCGGGCCACCCACTATGAACTGACCGAGTTGGGCGACGAGACCCGGCACATGGTGATGTTCGGCAGGGCGATCGACCGCGTGGGCGCCAAGCCGGTGCGGCCCAAGCGTTACCAGCGGATCATCATCAACGCGTTGCCGTTCACGTTCCAGGGCTCAATGCTGTGGGTCGCGGCTCTCATTGGCGAGGAGATCTTCGACTCGTTGCAGCGACAGATGATGGACGACCCTGAACTGCAGCCAATGGTGCAGCGATTGATGCGTATTCACGTCGCCGAGGAGGCGCGCCACATCCAGTTCGCCCGCGACGGCCTTCGTAAACGCGCCCCGCACATGCGGCGCATCCCGAAATTGTTCGTGGCCAATATCAACGGCGTGGGTGGGGTGTTCTTCCAACACCTGTTCAGCAACCCGGTGCAGTATCGGCGTGCAGGCCTGAATCCGCAGGAGGCCCGTCGCGCCGCGCGCACCAGCCCGCACCGCCACCAGGTGCAGGTCCTCGGTTTCGCCCCACTGGCGGCGTATCTACACGAGGTCGGGTTGCTGGGACCGATCGCGCGACGCATGTGGAAGCGCAGTCGCTTTCTGTGACCGCCGTCGACACCGTGCTGTTCGTGGATCGGCACGACTCAGACCGTGCCCAGTTCGATGAGGCAACCCACACCTGGACGGTCGGCGGCCGGTGTTCCCGGGTGATCATCGCCTCCGATGGTGCTCTGCCCACCCACCTTTCACCGGCCGACAACCTCGACCCGTATCTCGGTGTTGCGGTGCACGGTGTCCCGAATTACTTCCTAGTCACAGGACCCGACGCCGCAGCCCAGAAGGGCTTCATCGCAAGGTGCCTGGACTACATGGACCATACCGACAGCACCCGGATCGAGGTGCGGTCGAGCACGCAACGCTATTTCAACGACCACGCTCGGAAGGCGATCTGCGTTCCGATGCCGCCGACCCCGATCACCAGCGCGTTCTTTCCCATCAGCTCGATTCCTTCGAACGGCTGCCCGCGCGGACTGTACTCCTGCTTTTTGTTTTCCCAGTAACAGCGGTTACAACGGCCACTTCGAGTCCACCTGCTACCA
>CAXMSM010000466.1:0-8281 GCA_964195655.1 uncultured Gammaproteobacteria bacterium
GTCGTCAACCGCTACATCGAGCTGATCGCCAACGGTCGAGCGGACGACTTGGCGGAGCTCTACGCCGATGACGCGACAGTCGAGGACCCAGTCGGTGGTGAGATACACATTGGCCGTTCCGCTATCCACGGGTTTTACTCACTGATCGAAAACCTGGACCGGAAATCTGAGTTGGTATCGTTGCGCGTCGCCGGCCATGAGGCGGCATTTCAGTTCCGGCTCACACTCGACGGCGGCGACAGCCGCATGCAGATCGAACCGATCGACGTCATGGTGTTCGACGACGATGCCAAGGTCACCGCAATGAAGGCGTACTGGTCGCCGGAGAACGTCACCCAGATCTAGCCCCCCGGTCTGGCGCGCCGCGTTCACGGGCGGCCTTTTGTGTTGGCGCGTCCGAATTCCATTGTGAGGTGACGGATTCCGGTGTGCCGGTTGCTGCGCGCCCACTCGACGGGTTTCACTACATCGACGGTGTCCATTCGAGGTAGTAGTTCCTGGAACAGAGAGCACCTTGAAGAGAACAAGGACTAACAAAAGGAACGACATGAAACTCAACGCCGTCGAGCGCGTAGCCATGAACAACCCGGTGAGGGCCGCGCATCAACACCGTCGTGAGGCGGCGTGGTTCCGGCGACTGGCAGGTGGCGCACTGTCGGGCCAGCGGGTGCTAGAGGTTGGGTGTGGCCGCGGCGTCGGCGTCGAAGTGATCCTCGACCGACTCAAAGCAGACAGCGTCACAGCCTTCGATCTCGATGAATCGATGGTGGAGTTGGCCCGCAGGCGGCTACAGGGGCGCCCCGCATCCTTGTCTGTCGGCGATGTGTGCGAAATCAACGAACCCGCCAACGCTCTCGATACCGTCGTTGACTTCGGCATCATCCATCATGTCCCCCACTGGCAGCGCGCCGTGTCAGAAATCTCCCGGGTGCTGCGCCCCGGCGGACTGCTGCTGTTCGAGGAGGTACCACGGCGGCTGCTCGATAGCTGGGCATTGCGCACCTTCACAGATCATCCACGCGAAAACCGATTCGAGGCAGATGAATTCGCTGACGAGCTCGCTCGCCATGGACTGCATGGAAAGGGCCGGATCGAACAGCGCTTCGGCGGCAGGATCTTCGTGGGGGCCGCCCGCAAGAGTTAAACCCGGCCCTGTCGGCTAACTGCAGTTTCGAGCTCACCTGGCTGGGGGGTTGGTAGTAATCCCGACGGCGGCGAGAACGCCCCCGCCTCTCGTTAGATCGGTGTCACCGACCCGGACAAGTGGGGGTAACCCTTGGATAGGTGCCGCAGCGTCAGCTCCCAGCAGTCGCTGTCGCGGGCGACGTACAGGCCTGCGCGGGCGGGAAGCACCACAGGTTTGGCGAAACGCACCGAATACTTCACTGCATCGGGAAGCTGACCTTCGATATTCGCCAGAACGGCAGCGGCGCTGAACATTCCGTGCGCGATCACGGTTGGGAAACCGAACAGTTTCGCCGCAATTGCGCTGGTGTGTATGGGGTTGTGGTCTCCACCTACCGATGCGTAGTGGCGGATCTCTCCAGGCGTGATGCGCAACACCGCGTTCGGCGGCCTCAACTTCGACTGCTTCTGTGGCGGTGGCTTGGGTTCATCAGACAGGCTGGTCCGCTGTTGATGAAGGAATGTCGTCACCTGGTGCCACGCTGCCTCATTGCCGACTTTGAGGTCGGTCACGATGTCCACGAGCAGCCCCTTGCGGTGCTCCCGCAGATTTTCGGCGTGCACATCCACCGAGAGGGTGTCGGTGACCGAGATCGGCCGATACGCAGTGATGTGGTTCTCGACGTGCACCGAACCCATTGCGGGGAAGGGGAAATCGAAGCCCGTCACCAGTGACATCACCGTCGGGAACGTCAGCGCGAACGGATAGGTCAGCGGCACGTTGTCGCCGAATCGCAGTCCGGTCACCTTGGCATAAGCGGCGACATTGGCGGGGTCGATGTTCAGCTCGCCAATCGTCAGCGTGCCGTCGGGAAGGGTGTTGTCGCGGGGCACGAAGGGCAGTGTGCCGGCGGCGGCGCGAAGCAGGTTCTTCAACTCGCTCATGCGCCCAGCATCGCCTGGCCGCAGACCCGGATCGTGTTGCCGGTGACGGCGTTGGAAGCCGGGCTGGCGAAGTAGGCAATGGCTTCGGCGACGTCGACTGGCTGGCCGCCCTGGAACAGCGAGTTCAGCCGCCTGCCCACTTCCCGGGTTGCCAGCGGAATGGCGTCGGTCATCTTGGTCTCAATGAATCCCGGCGCAATCGCGTTGATGGTGATGTCCTTCTCGGCGAACTGGGGTGCGAGAGCATCAGTGAGCCCGATCATGCCCGCCTTGGTTGTGGCGTAGTTCGTCTGCCCGCGGTTGCCCGCGATGCCCGCCATCGACGACAACCCGACGATCCGGCCACCTGCGCCGATGGTGCCATTATTGACCAGGCCCTCAGCGAGCCGCAGGGGTGCAAGCAGGTTTACCGCCACGACGGAGTCCCAACGACTCTCGTCCATGTTGGCCAGCAGTTTGTCGCGGGTGATTCCGGCGTTGTTGACCAGGATGTCCAGCCGGCCGCCTGAGTCCGAATAGTGCTCTCTGACGTGCTCGGTAATTCGAACCACCGCATCGTCGGCAGTGACGTCCAAGGTCAGCGCCGTGCCGCCGACTTTGGTGGCAAGTTCAGCCAATGTGTCCGCCGTGTCTTTGATGTCCACCGCGATCACCTTTGCGCCGTCGCGCGCGAACACTTCGGCGATCGTCGCGCCGATTCCGCGCGCGGCCCCCGTCACGACCGCGATCTTGCCCTCCAGCGGGTTGCCCCAATCTGCCGGCGGGGTGGAGTCAGCTGCGCCGACCCGGAACACCTGGCCGTCGACGTACGCCGACTTCGCGGATAGCAGGAACCGCAGCGTGGACTCCAGCCCCGTGACGGCCGGCTTCGCGTCCGCCGACAGGTAAACCAACGCGGCGGTTGCCCCGTCGCGCAACTCTTTGGCCAGGGAGCGGGTGAACCCCTCCAGCGCGCGCTGCGCCGTGAGTTCTCCGACGCTGCCGGTTTCCTCGGGCGTAGTGCCGATGACAACTACGCGGCCCGAGTGCCCGAGGTTGCGCAGCACCGGGGTGAAGAACTCGTAGAGCGCCTTCAGGCCGTCGGGTTCGGTGATTCCAGTGGCGTCGAACACCAGCCCACCGAAAGAGTCCGCCCACCGGCCTCCGAGGTTGTTGGCGACCACGTCGTAGTCCTCCGCAAGCGCGATGCGTATCGGCTCCACGACGCGCCCCTCGCCGCCGATCAGCAGCGAGCCGGCCAGCGACGGTTGGCCCGGCTGGTATCGCCGCAGCGCCTCGGGCTGCGGGACGCCCAGTTGCTTGGCCAGAAACGATCCCGGCCCAGAGTTGACTACTTGTGAGAGCAGATCGGAAGCCACGGTGCTGCCTTTCGAAAATTCGAGGTACGTCGTTCTTGAGTTCGAGATTGTTGCGATCGCGTCCCGCAAGGGGTATCCATCGCAAGGTTGATCTGTTGTATCCAACATGAACTTACTCCAGAGTAAGAACGGTGGGTAGTATGACGCTCGACACCCCAATGATCCTCGCGACGCCGGGAGACACACGTGGCTGACAATAAGACGACCCGCCGGGTAGCCATCCTCGGAGGTAACCGGATACCTTTCGCACGCTCCGACGGCGCCTATGCCAACGCTTCTAACCAGGACATGTTCACCGCCGTGCTCGATGGTCTGGCCGACCGCTTCAAACTCAGAGGCGAGAAGCTCGACGCAGTGATCGGTGGAGCAGTGCTCAAGCACAGCCGCGACTTCAACCTGATGCGCGAATGCGTACTGGGAAGCTCGCTGTCCGCGTATACGCCGGCGTTTGACCTGCAGCAAGCCTGTGGCACGGGGCTGCAGTCGGCGATCGTCGCTGCCGACGGGATCGCGTTGGGTCGCTACGAGGTGGCCGCGGCCGGTGGTGTGGACACCGCATCGGATGCGCCCATCGCCTTTGGCGATGATTTGCGCCGGGCCCTGTTGGGCCTGCGGCGTGCCAAGTCCAACGTCGACCGTCTGAAGCTGGTAGGCAAGCTGCCTGCTTCGCTAGGCGTGGAGATCCCGGTCAACAGCGAGCCCCGGACCGGCATGTCGATGGGCGAGCACGCCGCCGTGACCGCCAAGGAGATGGGCGTCAAGCGGGTCGACCAGGACGAGCTGGCCGCGGCCAGTCACCGCAACATGGCTGCCGCCTACGACCGCGCCTTCTTCGACGATCTCGTTACTCCGTTTCTCGGGCTCTACCGGGACAGCAACCTGCGCGCCGATTCCTCGCCCGAGAAGCTGGCAAAGCTCAAGCCCGTCTTCGGGGTGCGCGACGGCGATGCGACGATGACGGCTGGGAACTCGACCCCGCTGACCGACGGCGCCTCGGTGGCGCTGCTGTCCTCCGAGGAGTGGGCGGCCGAACACTCGACCCCGGTGTTGGCGTACTTCGTCGACGGCGAGACCGCGGCGGTGGACTACGTCAACGGCAGCGACGGGCTACTGATGGCCCCGACGTATGCGGTGCCGCGTCTGCTGGCCCGCAACGGGCTGACGCTGCAGGATTTCGACTTCTATGAGATCCACGAGGCCTTCGCCTCCGTGGTGCTGGCCACACTGTCGGCGTGGGAGTCCGATGAGTACTGCAAGGAGCGCCTCGGGCTGGACGGCGCGCTCGGCTCTATCGACCGGTCCAAGCTCAATGTCAACGGATCGTCGCTTGCCGCCGGGCATCCGTTCGCGGCGACCGGCGGCCGCATCATCGCCCAGCTAGCCAAACAATTAAGCGTGAAGAAGGCCGAAAATGGAGGAGCGACCGGGGGCCCCGTTCGCGGTCTGATATCGGTCTGCGCGGCTGGCGGGCAAGGTGTGACAGCCATTCTTGAGGCCTGAAAAAAAAGATTCGCCGAGGCTGTAACGCCTGCCGGTAGGCGATCGATACATGGGATAGCTCCGTGTTGCCGTCTGACCCCCCGACCCGACGGCAACACGGAGCTCTTAGCTTGCGGGGTTAGATTCAGTGCATGCAGATCAGCATGTTCGGACAGCTCAGTAGCACCAACCCCGCCGCAGATGGTTCACCGATCGACGCGGTAGTCGCCAACCTCGCGCAGTTGCGCGACGAGGGTTTCCGCCGGGTGTGGATGAGTCAACTGCCTTACGAGCCCGACCTTCTCACTGTGCTGGCGGTCGCCCTGCGGGAGGTCGACACCATCGAGGTGGCCAGCGGCGTCGTCCCGATCCAGAACCAGCACCCCATGCAGATGGCGCAGCGCGCGCTGACCGTGAGCCTGGCCTCGGGTGGCCGGTTCTTGCTCGGGCTGGGCATGACCCACGCCGCGGTCACCGAAGGGATGTGGGGCATCCCTTGGGACAGGCCGGTGCGGAGGCTCAACGAGTACCTCGACGGTCTACTTCCGCTGCTGGCCGGTGAACCCGCCAACGCCACGGGTGAGACCGTCACCACCCGTGGCGCCTTGATGATCCCGGGTGCCCCATCTCCCGATGTGTACATCGCGGCATTGGGGCCGCAGTTGCTCCGTCTGGCGGGGCGTCGGACCGCGGGAACGTGTACGTGGATGACTGGCCCGACCACGCTCGGGTCGCACGTCAGCCCAACGCTGCGGCAGGCGGCCGCCGACGCGGGTCGTCCCGAGGGGGCCGTGCGCGTGGTGGCCGCGCTGCCGGTGGCGGTCACCGACGATGTCGATGCGGCCCGTCGTCAGGCAGCTGAGCAGTTCGTGGTGTACGGGACGCTGCCGTCCTACCGCGCGATGTTGGATCGTGAGGGCTTCGCCGGGCCCGAGGACGCGGCGATCATCGGGGACGAGCAGACCGTGTCTGAGCGGTTGGATGAACTGGCCGCTGCCGGCGTCGACGAGTTCGTCGGAGCACCGTTCGACCCGTCTGCTGAGGGGCGTGCCCGTACGCGCGCGCTCATGCGGAGCAAGGACACCGCTCCTTCTAGCTGAGCAGACACAAACTCGCACGGCCAAGCTGTAAATCGTGCGAGTTTGTGTCTGCTCGCCGAGGTGAACTGGCGGGGGGATCAACGCAAGGCGCCCCCGGGAAGAGTCCGGGGGCGTCTCGCGTGGGACGTACGTGCGGCGGCGTGGATCTAGAAGGCCGCTTCGTCCAGTTCCATGACCTCGTTGTCGAGGTTCTCCACGATCGAGCGGGTGCTGGTGAGCAGCGGCAGGAAATTCTTCGCGAAGAACGATGCCACCGCGACCTTGCCTTCGTAGAAGGCGCGGTCATCAGCCCCCATGTTCTCCCCGGCTCCGGCGTCGAGCTTCTCGATTGCCACCGCCGCCTGCTGTTGCAGCAGCCAGCCGAGAACCAGGTCGCCAACGCTCATCAGGAAGCGCACGGAACCCAGGCCGACCTTGTAGATGCTGCTCGAGTCCTCCTGCGAAGCCATCAGGTAGCCGGTCAGCGTGGCAGCCATGGCCTGGACGTCTTCCAGCGCGGTTGCCAGCAGCGCACGCTCAGTCTTGAGGCGGCCGTTACCGGCCTCAGCCTTGACGAACTGGTCGATCTGGCCAGCGACGTGTCCCAGCGCCACGCCCTTGTCGCGGACAATCTTGCGGAAGAAGAAGTCCTGCGCCTGGATGGCGGTGGTGCCCTCGTAGAGGGAATCGATCTTGGCGTCCCGGATGTACTGCTCGATCGGGTAGTCCTGCAGGAAGCCGGACCCACCGTAGGTCTGCAGGCTCTCGGTGAGCTTGGCGTAGGCCTGCTCGGAGCCGACACCCTTGACGATCGGCAGCAGCAGGTCGTTGACCTTGGCCGCCAGTTCAGGCTCGATGCCGTGCAGTTCCTTGGCCACCGCTGCGTCCTGATGGGTCGCGGTGAACAAGTACAGCGCGCGCAGACCCTCGGCGTAGGCCTTCTGGGTCATCAGCGAGCGACGCACGTCCGGGTGGTGCGTGATGCTCACTCGCGGCGCGGTCTTGTCGGTCATCTGGATCAGATCTGCACCCTGCACGCGGGTCTTGGCGTACTCCAGCGCGTTCAGGTAGCCGGTGGACAGCGTGGCGATAGCCTTGGTACCTACCATCATCCGAGCTTGCTCGATGACGTCGAACATCTGCTTGATGCCGTCGTGCACCTCGCCGACCAGCCAGCCCTTGGCGGGAACGTCGTGCTGGCCCAGTGAGAGCTCACACGTGGTGGAGACCTTGAGGCCCATCTTGTGTTCGACGTTGGTGACGAATACGCCGTTGCGCTCGCCCGGCTCGCCCGTCTCCGGATCGAACAGGAACTTGGGTACGAAGAACAGCGAAAGACCTTTGGTGCCCGGGCCTGCGCCCTCCGGGCGGGCCAATACCAGGTGCATGATGTTCTCGACAAGATCGTCGGAATCGCCCGAGGTGATGAACCGCTTCACGCCATCGATGTGCCAGCTACCGTCCGGCTGCTGGACAGCCTTGGCGCGTCCGGCGCCCACGTCCGAGCCGGCGTCCGGCTCGGTGAGCACCATGGTGGAGCCCCAGCCGCGATCGGCGGCCAGTTTGGCCCACTCTTTCTGCTCATCGGTCGCGAGGTGGTAGAAGATGTTAGCGAATCCGGCGCCCATCGCGTACATGTACACCGCGGGATTGGCGCCGAGGACGTGCTCCTGCAGGGCCCAGGCCAGGGCGCTGGGCATCGGTGTGCCGCCGAGCTCCTCCTCGATTCCGAGCTTGTTCCAGCCGCCGTCGACTACGGCGCGCACGGAGGCCTTGAATGCCTCGGGCAGTTTTACTGAGTGTGTCTGGGGGTCAAACACCGGAGGGTTGCGATCACCTTCGGCGAACGATGCCGCCACGGGGCCCTCGGCCAGCTTCGCGATCTCGGACAGCATCTCGGTGGCGGTTTCTACGTCGAAGTCGGTGTAGTCGCCTGCGCCAAGGACCTTGTCGAGGCCGAAGACTTCGAACAGGTTGAATACCTGGTCACGAACATTGCTCTTGTAGTGGCTCACGTTTCCTCCTCGTTGAGAACGTCGCATGTGGTTGGGTACTTATCGATAAGTTACCCACCAGTAACTGCGCATAACTATACCGCTTCGTAACTTCAAGGCAAGACAACTGTGACCAAATTCTTATATTTAGCCAACCCAGCGGTTGGGAGGGGGTAAAAAATGGCCCTTTTGGCCCTTTGAAATGCGGCTTTACCGAGCTGTGATGATGGTCACTCCCCGTTCGACACCGGGGACGCGTTGATGCCGTGCCCGTGCCCGTGCCCGTGCCCGTGCCCGTGCC
>CAXMSM010000467.1:0-7216 GCA_964195655.1 uncultured Gammaproteobacteria bacterium
GGCGCCGTGCTGGACCCAGAACAGTTCGTCTTCATGAACACAGACACCGTCGTTCATCTGCACCGACTCCCCACGGGCTCAGATTTCGGGCTACGCACCCGGGCTTCGATCGGTCCGGATGGCGTCGGCGTGACCACCGCGGAGATCTTCGATCGTCAAGGATTCATCGGCACCTGCGCGCAAACCTTACTGGTGCAACGCCGCGCATGAGACCTAAGAGAGGCGCGGATACATTCCCACCAGGATCTAATTCACGTTGAGGCTGCCAGGGATTGCCGATCCTCGTCGGCGAAGGTGTCCTCCAGCTGCAAGGGCGAATAATCGACATCGATCTCGGCCAGCCCGCACCCCCGCGCGCTACTGATGGTTCCGAAGCGACGCATTCCCTTGTCCGCGGCGTACTGCTGAAACTCATCCATCGTCAAGCCGAACGGGACTTCATCGTAGAGGGCGAACCCATCTTCGGTATTGCGCAGTGCCAGGGGAATGAGCTCGTTCATCCGAGCCTCGAACACCGCCCAGTTGGCGTCGTCGGTAGCGACGTGGCGCCGGCAGGTGAAGGTGCCCCACGCCATGTGGCGCCGTTCGTCGTCGCCGATTCGGCGCACCAGCTCCTGCATCCCGGGCAAGATGTTGCGATCAACGCAAATCCGCTGCCACGCATAGTAACCCGTCAGCGCCATCATGCCTTCGATGACGTGGTTGTAAGTTGCCGAAGCCCGCACCTGGGCCGCTGGTGATGGGTCGTCGGACAATGCGTCCAGCGATGCCGGCAATTCCTCGTAGAACATCTGCCGATACGCCGGAAGCTCATCGAGGTAACACTGCAGATCCTGGGTGATCCCGACAGCGTCGAGCCACATCCGAAAGACCTGTGTGTGCTTGGCCTCTTCGAAGGCGAACTGCGTCAGATACATCTCGTCACCGAGCCGCCCTTCGGCACGCATCGCCGTCATGAACGGCTGAATGTCCTGGGTGACCGCCTCTTCACCGGCGATGAATTGGGCACACAACCGAGTGGCCCAGTCCCGTTCGAGATCCGTCAGCGACTCCCAGTCGGCTCGGTCTCTGGAGAAATCGATATCAGCTGGGTTCCAGAACTTCGCGTTTCCGCCGGCAAAAAGCTTCAGCGGCAAGCTGTCCCAGTTGAGCCCGCCTGCGGCGAGGGTATCCGAACGTGTTCTAGCCATGGGATCTTTCTCCTTCGGGGATCGGGTTCATACCTCGCACGTATGTCACGGTCGGCATCACGCCTCCAAGCCCTATATGACCAGTGCCCATATTACTGCAAGGGCTTGAGTTCCTGCAGCATCGTGGGTACCAACTCGCCTACGGTCGGATGGATGTGCATGGTGCGCGAGATCGCGGTGTAGGGCAGCTTGGCGGTCATGACATCGAGGATGGCGTGCACAACTTCGTCGCCGCCCACCCCGAGAATCGACGCCCCCAGGATCTCCCCTGTTTCGGCGTCGACGACCACCTTCATGAACCCCTGAGTCTCGCCCTTCTCGACCGCCCGGCCGACCCGCGTCATCGGCCGTTTGCCCACCAACGCTTTTCGGCCCGACCGACGGACTTCCTCGACGGTCATCCCCGCACGGCCCAGCGGAGGATCGATGTACAGCGCGTAGGTGGTGACGCGATCGCTCACCTTGCGGGGATCGTCGTCAAGCAGATTGGCTGCGACGATTTCGAAGTCGTTGTAGGACGTGTGGGTGAACGCGCCGCGGCCGTTGCAGTCACCCATCGCCCAGATGTGCTCGACGCTCGTGCGGAGTTGATCGTCGACCACGACGTAGCCCCGGCCGTCGGTCTCGACGCCCGCCAGTTCGAGCGCGAGGTCGTCGGTGTTGGGTTGGCGGCCCACCGCGATGAGCAGGTGACTACCGGCGATCGGTAGCGCCCCATCGCGGGGTGTGACGCTGAATCCGCTGTCCTGCTTGATGAAGCTGATCGCGTCGGAGTTGAGCACGACGTCGATCCCTTCGGCTTCGATAATGTCCTTGATGGCGGCGGAAACGTCCTCGTCCTCCCGCGCGGTCAGACGTGGACCCCGCTCGACGATGGTCACCCGCGCACCGAACCGACGGTACATCTGGGCGAATTCCAACGCGATGTAGCTACCCCCAATGACCACGAGATGTTCAGGGACGGTATCTAGTTCGAGGATGCCTACGTTGGTCATGTAGTCGAGTTCGGCCAGGCCCGGCATGTCCGGCACAACGGCGCGTCCTCCGACGTTGAGGAAGATCCGGTCTGCCTCCAGGAGTTGGTCGTCGACCCGGATCGTGTGTGGGGTCTCGAAGCGAGCGTGACCGCGAATCACGGTGCAGCCCTTCATTCCGTTCAGCCAGGACTCGACGCCCTCGCGGTCGGCGATGCTGATGCGATCCTTACGCGCCTTAACCGCGGCCATGTCCACCGTGATCGGACCATCGATTCCGGTATTCACCCCGAACTCACCGCCGCGCCGCGCCACGTGTGCGGCGTGTGCGCTGGCTACCAACGTCTTGGTGGGGATACAGCCGGAGTTCACACACGTTCCGCCAAAGAGTTTGCGTTCGATCACTGCGACTGTCTTCCCTGCCGCGGTCAGTCGGCCGGCCAGTGACGGTCCGGCTTGGCCGGCACCAATGATGATCGCGTCGAATCGCTGTGTCATCTATTCGCCTTACAAGAGACTGACGAGGAATGCGACCAGGAATCCCCCGCCGACTGCGAGGATGTCCTCGCCGAACGCTCCTGGGCGATCATTTCCATTGTTGGCCTCGGCCACCCGGCTTCGCAGCGCAGCTCCGCCGAGGGTGCCGAGAACAGCCCCGACCATGCCCGCGCCCATGGCGCTGAAAGTGTGGAAGAACGCGCTGCCAATCACCGCGCCTGCGAATGCCCCGGTGATCAGGCGGGCCACGAACTGCGGTGGAACTCTGCGACTCGGCGTCTTCGGTAGCTGATCAGTGACCACTTCACCGAGCAGCAGAACCGTCAGGATGACGACGGTCACGGGATGCGCCATCCAATCCGACCATTTGTCGCCGACGTCGATCCAGCCCAGCATCGCACCCCAGGCGACCACGGCCGGCGCAGTCATGGCGCGCAGACCAGCGACCGCACCGATCAGTAGGGCCAACAACAGAACAAGAACCTGAGTCATTCAGACCTCCGAGCGGTGGCTGGACATCGGGACGCTAACACGGGTGGCCCCATCGCGAGTCATGATCAGAAGCGGCAGAATCTGATGTCCGAAGCCAGGATCGCCTTGGCACCGATTGCGGCGATCTGGTCCATGATGGCATTGACATCGCGGCGCGGCACCAACGCGCGCACCGCGACCCAGTCCGGATCGGCCAACGGTGCGATGGTCGGGGACTCCAGCCCGGGGGTGACCGCGGCGGCCTCCTTCAGCAATGTGCGGGGGCAGTCGTAGTCCAGCATCAAGTACTGCTGGCCGAACACCACGCCTTGTACGCGGGCCACCAACTGGTCGCGAGAAGCGGCCTTCTCGCCGTCCCCATCCTGACCGGCCCCCTCAACCGAGTCATCGCGTTCGATCAGCACTGCCTCGGAATCGCACAGCGCGTCGCCGAAGGCCACCAGGTTGTGCAGGCCCAGCGTGCGACCGGAACCGACGACGTCGGCGATAGCGTCGGCGACGCCGAGCTGCACCGAGATTTCCACCGCACCGTCGAGCCGGATCACCGTCGCGTCGATTCCGCGGGCGGCCAAATCTTTTCGCACCAGGTTGGGAAACGCAGTGGCGATCCGCTTACCCTCGAGGTCCGCCACCTGCCACGACCGGCCGGCCTGGGCCGCGTATCGAAACGTCGACGACCCGAATCCGAGCGCCAGCCGCTCGCGCACCGGCGCAACGGATTCCTGAGTCAGATCCCGCCCGGTGATGCCGAGGTCGAGTTGGCCCGAACCGACGTAGATCGCGATGTCCTTGGGGCGCAGAAAGAAGAACTCGACCTGGTTTGCGGGGTCGACCACGGTCAGATCCCTGGCGTCGGTGCGCCGACGGTATCCAGCCTCGGACAGGATTTCGGCGGCGGGCTCACTGAGCGTGCCTTTGTTGGGTACGGCGACCCGAAGCATTGGAGGCATGGTTACAACTTCCGGTACACATCGTCGAGCGACAGACCGCGCGACACCATCAAAACCTGTGTCCAGTACAGCAGCTGGCTTATCTCGCCGGCCAGCGCGTTGTCGCTCTCGTGCTCGGCGGCCAACCACACTTCGCCCGCCTCTTCGAGGATCTTCTTGCCGATGCCATGCACGCCACCGTCAAGCGCCGCAACGGTGCCGCTGCCTGCCGGGCGGGTGCGCGCACGTTCGCCCAGTTCGCCGAACAGCTCATCGAAGGTCTTCACGGCTTGCGATTGTGTCACGCTCAGGCCTGCACGGCCGCGGTCGGCCGTAGTACGGCGGGGAAAGAGCCGTTGGCGGTACCTCAGTGCGGAGCGGTTGGGGAAATCGACCTGCGTTGCGGTGCCAAAGATGAACGCCATGGTTCCCAGCGTGATCGCCATACCTGACGAGCCGACCAGCAACAGCGGCTTGCGACCGACTTTGTCGATGAGGGTGATCGCGATCAGGGTGGTCAAGATGTTTCTTCTCACCAAGCAACATGCTCAAGACCTTGCGTGCCTCCGGGGTGCGGTCATCGCCCCTGCGGCGGCACCGAGCAGAGCGGACGCCACGGCAAAGCCCAACGTCGCGTTGTCGATCGCGAATTCGTCCTACAGCACAGCCACAGCGCCGTTGATCACCGCGCTGTCGTAGCCGAACAGCAGACCACCCAACGCAGCCACCGAGGCTATTCGCACCACCCGCCCGTTGTGCTCAGATTCCTCGTAGTCCAATTCCTGCCCGCCCCCGACGGATGGTCCCTGACCGGCCATCTGACGACCCTTTCGCAGCGTTGCGTGGTGAAATTCACATTCACTCACTCGCCACTTGTCGTCGAGGGTGTTCCCAGAAGGTCTGCTATGACCCGACGGGAACGTCAGGTGGAATGTTCCCGCAAGTCCCGATCGATCTCGGTGTGGACCTTGCGAAGATCTGCGACCTGAAGTTCGGCCAGCGAGCCGACGTGACGTCGTCGCGGGCCACCGGGCACCGGGACGTCGTTGGGGACCACCAGCACTGCGCAACCAGCCCCCTCCGCCGCAGCGGTGCCGGTCACTGAGTCCTCGACCGCCAGGCAGTCCGAAGGTCGCATTCCGAGCAGTTCAGCCGCGCGCAAATAGGGGTCAGGGGCCGGCTTGCCGTTCAGCACATCGTCCCCACACACCGAGACCGAAAAGTATTGGCGACCAATATTATTCAACGCACGCTCGGTCAGTGCGCGTTGGGTATTTGTCACCAGCGCCATCGGTATATGTTCGGCTGCAAGGGCTTCCAGCATTTCCTGGGCGCCGTCACACCACGGCAACCCGCCGTCGAACAGTTCGGCGGTGTATTCATGTAGCCAACGGCTCGACTCCGCCATAGCCCCGGGATCTGGTTCCAGATCCAATTCCGCGTACGCAGTCCGGAGTGTCTCTTCGGCCGAGGCCCCGACCAGCGCCACCCGGGTTTCGCGGCTCATTGCGCCGCCGAACGACTCGTAGAGCGCGGAAAGTGACACGTCCCAGTACTTTTCCGAGTCAACGAGCGTGCCGTCCATATCCCACAGCACCGCTCGCACTCGGCCATTCTGTCACGCGATCCGATTGGCCGTATGTGAAGTTGTCTTCACGTATGCACGCGAACGTGAAGATAGCGTCACGCTGGGCGGGGATCGCATGCGGCCGAAGGGAAAGGGGTTTCGCGGGGCTCAGTCCTCCGGGTTGTAGCCGAGGTTGGGGCCCAGCCAGCGCTCGGCTTCCTGCAGGGTCCAGCCCTTTCGAGTCGCGTAGTCGGCGACCTGGTCCTGGGCCATCCGGCCGACCACGAAGTACTGCGACTGCGGGTGCGAGAAGTACCAGCCGCTGACGGCAGCACCGGGCCACATTGCCATCGACTCGGTCAGCTCGATGCCGGTCCGCTCACCGACGTCCATCAACTCCCAGAGCGTTGCCTTTTCGGTGTGCTCCGGGCAGGCCGGGTAGCCGGGGGCAGGGCGGATTCCGACGTACTTCTCACGGATGAGTGCCTCGTTGTCCAGCCGCTCGTCGCGCTGGAATCCCCAGAACTCCTTGCGTACCCGTTGGTGCATCCGTTCAGCGAACGCCTCTGCCAGCCGGTCGGCGATCGACTCCAGCAGGATCGCGCTGTAGTCGTCTAGGGCTGCCTTGAACTCCACGATCTTGCCCTGGCTGCCGAGCCCCGCGGTGACGGCGAAGGCGCCGACGTAGTCAGCCAGGCCGGTGTCCTTGGGCGCTATGAAGTCGCCCAGCGACCGGTTCGGGATGCCGGCCCGGTGCTGGCCCTGCTGGCGCAGGTTGTGCAACGTGGCCATCACCTCGGTACGGGTCTCGTCGGTGTAGACCTCGAAGTCGTCGCCGCCGGGGTCGGCGTTGGCCGGGAAGAACCCGATCACCCCGTTGGCCGTCAGCCACTTCTCCTTGATCAGGGTGTCGAGCATCTCCTGGGCGTCGTCGTACAGCTTGCGAGCAGTCTCGCCCGAGGCCGGGTTGTTGAGGATGTCGGGAAACTTGCCCTTCATCTCCCAGGCGTTGAAGAACGGCTGCCAGTCGATGTACTCGCGCAGCTCGGCGAGGTCGTAGTCAAGAAAATCCCGCACGCCGATGCCTTGAGCGGGCACCGGCGGCGTGTAGCCGTCCCACTCGATCGGCGTCCGGTTCGCGCGGGCCTTCTCCAGCGTCAGCATCGGCCGCTCCTTTTTCTGGGCGTGCCGTTCGCGCAGGGCTGCGTAGTCGGTCTCGGTGGCCTCCAGCAGGGCTGGACGCTGCTTGTCATCGAGGAGCGCAGCAACGACCGGCACCGAGCGGGACGCGTCCTTGACCCAGACCACCGGACTGGTACGACGCGGCGACACCTTCACGGCCGTGTGGGCGCGCGAGGTTGTCGCGCCACCGATCAGCAACGGGATCTCCAGCCCCTGGCGCTCCATCTCGGCGGCGAAGTTGACCATCTCATCCAGGGACGGGGTGATCAGGCCGGACAGTCCGACGATGTCGGCGTTGTGCTCCTTCACCGCGTCCAATATCTTCTGGGCAGGCACCATCACACCGAGGTCGATCACGGTGTAGTTGTTGCACTGCAGGACGAC
>CAXMSM010000468.1:0-4691 GCA_964195655.1 uncultured Gammaproteobacteria bacterium
CGCCGTAGACGGTGACATCGGCTGGCCGGCACGCTGCGTGCATCGCGACGTACGCGCACATCACCGCGTCCACCGGATCCTCAACCCGACGTAGTTCGCTCTTGCGCTCCGCCTGTTCGGCGATGTTGCGTAGGTGCGCCCAGTTCTCGCTGTCTGCGACGCGCAGCGAAGGGTCCGCCTGGGCCAGCCCTTCGATGTGTTCCATCAGGCGCAGCAATTCCGCACGTAACTGTGCGACACCACGGCCCGGTTTGGCCTTGTACTTCAGGGTGCGGCCGAGCCGGAACAGCGCGACCGTCGCGGGGTGCGGGTATACCTCGATCGCGCGGCGCGGCGCGCTCGACTGCGGATCCATGTCGAGGCCGAGCGCGCGGGCGATCCGTGCTCCCCGGGGGACGTCGGCGAACTCTGGCTTGCCTGTGTTGGACGGGTGCGCACCAGCCTGGAAGCGACCGAAGTCGGCGTTGAGTTGACGTTCGGCAGGGCGCTGACCGGTCGGGTTGGTGACGATCAGCGGAGCGTCGATGGCCACCAGGCAGTCGCCCTGGGTATAGGGCGCCAACGCAGAGCGGATACTCGTGTCATCGGTGACGGCCCCGGCATAGACCAGCCGCCCTGCGTCATCGACTGCTGCTACACCGGTGGGCTTGCGCTGACCCCAGGCGAGGTCCAGGCCGACATAGAAGCGGGGCGAGTACACACCGATCAGCTTGCCTCATCGGGCCGATAGGCTGTGTGTTCGTGAGCATTCCCGTGCCTATCCCCAACGTATTGGCCAGTCGCTATGCCAGCGACGAGATGGCGGCGATCTGGTCGCCACAGGCCAAAATCGTCACTGAGCGGCGGCTGTGGCTGGCGGTACTGCAGGCGCAGGCTGAACTGGGCGCAGGCAACTCAGACGTCCCCGATTCGGTAATCGGTGACTACGAACGGGTGCTTGAGGACGTCAACCTGGACTCCATCGCCGAGCGGGAGCGGGCGCTGCGCCACGACGTGAAGGCGCGCATTGAGGAGTTCAACGCGCTGGCCGGTCATCAGCACGTGCACAAGGGGATGACGAGCCGGGATCTCACCGAGAACGTCGAACAGCTGCAAATCCGACAGTCATTGCAGCTCGTGCACGCTCACGGCATTGCGGTCATCGCCCGACTCGCCGAGCGTGCGGTGCTCTACCGCGACCTGGTGATGGCCGGTCGCAGTCACAACGTCGCCGCGCAGGCCACCACGCTCGGAAAGCGTTTCGCCTCGGCGGCCCAGGAAATGCTGGCCGCCCTGCAGCGGATCGGCGAACTCATCGACCGCTACCCGCTGCGCGGCATCAAGGGTCCGATGGGTACCTCACAGGACATGCTCGATCTGTTCGACGGAGATACCGAGCGCCTCGCCGATCTCGAAACGCGCGTCGCGCAGTTCCTGGGCTTCACCGAGATCCTCACCAGCGTCGGGCAGGTCTACCCCCGCTCGCTGGACCATGACGTGGTCTCGGCACTCGTGCAGTTCGGGGCGGGGCCGTCGTCGCTGGCACACACCATCCGACTGATGGCCGGCCACGAACTGGTGACAGAGGGATTCGCACCGGGTCAGGTCGGGTCGTCGGCGATGCCGCACAAGATGAACACCCGCAGCTGCGAACGCGTCAACGGCTTGCAGGTCGTGCTGCGCGGATATGCGTCGATGGCCGCCGAACTGGCCGGCGCGCAATGGAACGAGGGAGACGTGTTCTGCTCGGTGGTGCGCCGCGTCGCGCTGCCCGACGCGTTCTTCGCCCTCGACGGCCAGACCGAGACCTTCCTGACGGTGCTCGACGAATTCGGTGCCTACCCTGCGATGATCCAGCGCGAGCTCGACCGCTACCTGCCCTTTCTGGCGACCACCCGAATTCTCATCGCCGCGGTGCGGGCAGGCATCGACAGGGAGACCGCCCATGAGGTCATCAAGGAGCACGCGGTAGCGGTCGCGCTGGCAATGCGCGAGCGAGGCGCCGAGCCTGATCTGCTGGATCGCCTCGCCGCGGACCCTCGATTGCCGCTGGACCGGGTGGCGCTCGACAGTGCTCTCGCCGACAAGCAGGTCTTCACCGGCGCAGCGGGTGACCAGGTCGACCGGGTAGTCGCGGCCGTCGACGATGTCATCGGCCGCTATCCCGAAGCCGCTGAGTACACATCGGGCGCGATCTTGTGACGGTGTGAAATCAGCCGCCCCAGCGTATTCCGGTGGCGCGGATTCCCGACGCGTGCAACTCGAGAGCGGCCAGCCCGCGAATGGAGATCGGGTCCTGGTTCCGCCAGGCGCCCACCGGATCGGTACTGATCGCCGCCAACTTGGGGAGCGGGCGGTTGGCCAGCGCCCGCAGCGCGAGAAGTTGCTCGCCCGCGGATGTGGACGCCAGCGTCACGGCGGTCCACTTACGCCGGAAGAACCGAACCCGCAGGAACAACCACGGCATCATCAGTGCCAGGATCGGGGGCGCGGCCACGGCCAGCGCGAGCAACCAGGCCAGCCACCCGGCCGTCACACCTAGTGTCTGCCCGGCATCCGCAATCTCGCGGGCGGCGCTACCCGCGCCCGTCAACGGTTTGGCCAGTGCGTCGCCGATCAGCGGGAAGCCGTCGACGCTGTCGCCAGCCGAATCGAGATTGCCCGCCACCCCGTTGGCGCCGCCTTCCACCCGGTAGCCGAACTCGGCGATCGTCGCCACGGCAGAGTGCACGGCCATGCCGACGAATACCCAGATGGCCGTCCAGATGACTACCACGGCATCGCTGAACAGTTGCGACATCAGCCGGCCGGGTGTCGTGGCATAGGGGACCCACCGTGATTTCATGTGATCGATCACAACACACGTCGATCACTACACTCCCCGATCACCACACGTAGGGCCGTCGCATTCCGCACCGATAGGGTGGCCCGATGCGCCCCGCTCTGTCCGGCTACCAGCATTTGGCCAGCGGCAAGGTTCGTGAGTTGTACCGCGTCGATGACGGGCACCTGTTGTTCGTCGCCTCTGATCGGATCTCTGCCTACGACCATATTCTCGACTCCGAAATACCCGACAAGGGTCGTGTCTTGACGGCCATGAGCGTGTTCTTCTTCGGACACATGGATGCGCCAAACCATCTTGCCGGCCCACCCGACGACGAGCGAATCCCGGCCGAAGTGCTGGGCCGGGCACTGGTCGTGGAGCAACTGGAGATGCTGCCGGTGGAAGCGGTCGCCCGCGGCTACCTCACCGGCTCGGGGCTGATCGACTACCAGAAGACGGGCAGGCTATGCGGTATCGCACTGCCCCCCGGACTGGTGGAGGCAAGTAAGTTCGCCGAGCCCGTCTTCACACCGGCGAGCAAGGCTGAATTTGGCCAGCACGACGAGAACATCACCTTCGACGATGTCGTCGAGTTGGTCGGTGCGGCGCGCGCCGACGAACTCCGCGACCGCACCATGCAGACCTACAGTCAGGGTGCTGAGCACGCCCTGACCAAGGGGATCATTCTGGCTGATACCAAATTCGAGTTCGGTATCGACGGGAACGGTGAACTCAAGCTAGCCGATGAAGTGTTTACGCCCGACTCTTCGCGCTACTGGCCCGCAGATGATTATGCCGAGGGTGCGGTGCAGAAGAGCTTCGACAAGCAGTTTGTTCGCAACTGGCTGACCAGCCCTGAGTCGGGCTGGGACCGTGACAGTGGAAAACTCCCGCCAGCCCTGCCCGAGCAGATCGTGGAGGCCACTCGAGGTCGCTACATCGAAGCCTACGAATGTATTTCAGGACTGAAGTTCGACAACTGGATCGGAGCGTCTGTGTGAAGTCACCGATTGCCAAGCGGGTGGAGCACCGTCGCGAGCATCACGGCGACGTGTTCATCGACTCCTACGAATGGCTACGGGACAAGGCCAGTCAGGAAGTTATCGATCACCTCGAGGCCGAGAACGCTTACACCGAGAGCGTGACCGCGGATCTGGAGCCCCTGCGTCAGAACATTTTTGATGAGATCAAAGCCAGGACCAAGGAGACCGACCTTTCGGTGCCCACCCGTCGTGGCGAGTGGTGGTACTACGGACGCAGCTTTCAAGGCAAGCAGTATGGGGTGCAATGCCGTTGTCCTGTTGTTGATCCCGACGACTGGACACCACCGGAATTCGATGAGCACACCGAGATTCCGGGTGAGCAGGTGCTGCTGGACGAGAACTCCGAGGCCGAAGGGCATGACTTCTTCTCCCTCGGCGCGGCCACCGTCAGTGTCGACGGAAATGTCTTGGCCTACTCGGTAGATGTCACCGGCGACGAGCGTTACACCTTGCGGTTCAAGGATCTACGAACTGGGGAACGCTTCGACGACGAGATCGCCGGGATCGGCGCGGGTGCCACCTGGGCTGCTGACAATCGCACCGTCTACTACGTGACCGTGGACGACGCCTGGCGCCCGGATACCGTATGGCGCCACCGGATGGGGGCTGGGTTGCCGGCGGAACGGGTCTATTACGAATCCGACGAACGGTTCTGGGTCGCTGTCGGACGCACCCGCAGCAACAAATACGTTGTCATAGCCGCCGGCAGTGCGGTGACATCAGAACTACGCTTCGGCGACGCAGCCGACCCACAAGCCGCATTCGACACCGTCTGGCCGCGTCGCGAGAACGTCGAATACTCGTTCGACCACGCGGTCGTCGGTGGGCAGGACCGTTTCCTCATC
>CAXMSM010000469.1:0-12086 GCA_964195655.1 uncultured Gammaproteobacteria bacterium
GGATGATTTCCAATGGTGAGTTGTCTGGAGACGGTGGGAGCTACGCGCTAGCCGGGCGGTTGCTGGAACGTCACCAGCGTGTCAACGAGGCATCCGGGATCGACGGCCCCACAGCGACCAGATGGGATGGGACATGGGAGCTGGAGATCGTCTCGCTCGAGCGCCGCTCGGCAGCCGATCGTCTCGAGCTCAGGAAAGCAGCGACGGACCTTCACCTGGCCGAGCTTCGAGAAGGCGTGTGGATACGGCCCGACAACCTTGACCCGCAACGGGTTCCGACCTCCCGGGCGGTGCTGGACGGCCAGTGCACCCACTTTCACGGCGCCGCCAATTACACGACCGCCGACAAGATCATGTCGCTATTTTCCCTCGATGACTGGACAGACGATGCCACGGCACTCATCGAGGCGATGAACGTGGCACTTGATACGAGCAAAAGCGACGACTCGACCGAAAATGCCGCCTACGAGTTCGCTCTATCGATCGCCGTGGTCCGACATCTTCAACTCGATCCGCTACTACCCGCCGAACTCCTTGGCGACCGCTGGCCGGGGAATACGTTGCGCAGCACCTGCCGCCATTTCTACGACGCATTCAACCAACGAATGAACAGCACAATCCCGCGATCTTAGTGCGCTCACGGCCACACCTGCGGAACGTTGATGCACCTGCCCACCGTGCGCACCGATAGTCGCATCTCGCCAAGTGATCTGGCCGCGGGGATCGGCAGACACAGCCCAAGTGGGGCCCTGTCAGGTGACCACACTCAGCGGGTCGTCGGGTGAGTCATTGTTGGAATATGGAGTACTGGTGCGGAACCCGTTGGGCGAATCCGCTCTAGACGACTAGGAGTAAATCGCACCCGATCGACGCACTACGTTGCACAGACACGGTATTCAAGGACTCTTGATGGGGTAATTTGAGCTGCAGCACAGCCGGTGGCAGAAGTTCATAGCCATGACGAAGACGCTAGTCGGCAGGCCCTCAGCCGCCGAACAATAGATAGAGGCCGGTCAGGGTATAGGCGACCATGGTCGCCATCATGGCGAGCTGTCCGACGAGTTGGTGGCCTACCGGTAGCAGTCGCAGCGCCTGATCGTGTGCGGCGATCACACCGACAATGTGCCCGACAACAACGCATCCGACTTTGATCGTCCATAGCAACGTCGGATTCTGCGAAAGAAAATACTGCACGTCGCCGGAGTCGAGCGCCAGGAGCTGCCAGCCCCTGCCCAGCGGGTCGGCCAGTCGGAGGATTGTCTCTTGGCCGCGCTCCACCAGGTAAGAAAGGTAGTGCGCAAAAATGTAACCCACCACAATCGGAATGAGGCAATGCGCCAGCCGGCCAGGTAGTTCGCGTCGTTGCTGCCGACTTACCCCGCCGGTAGCACGGGCTGCACCCGAAAACGTCACTCCCACAATGACGACGAAGATCAAGAGAATCACGGTCCGCAGCACGGCCGCGCCCCCATGGTCGCCCACAAAAGGAACCGCAGCGGCATTGCCATCGATGAAATCCCTGAACGTCCGTGACTGAGAGAAACTGTCGAACGCGGTTGAGCCGAGCAGCACCGCCATCACCGCGACGGTGCCCGCACGCACCGGCATAGTAGGCAGGTGATCGAGCGGATTCCCCACGACGATGCGTCCGGTCGCACGGTTTCTCCGAACCGGCGCCAGCCGTGACACGGTCACGCTGTACACCTCGAAGGGGTCAGCCCGCGCGAACCAGGTCGATCCAAACACCGCTGCACCCAACATCATCGCGACGACATAGGCGAGAATCCAGATCTTGATGGCCGTCAGCGACCCCGGATCCGGACTGGCTAATTCCAGCCAGACGAAGGCGAACAAGCCCAGCACCGCCGGCCAATACCCGAAGCCAGACGGATACTTTCGATGCCCATCCCGGGTGGCCCGATCGCCACGCGAGACTCCCAAGAGCCGGTATATGGTGCGCACCGGTGAAATCGCGCGCCATATCGGACCAACGACAACCGATAGGGCGGCCAATCCCACCCACAGCAGCACGTAAAAGACACCTGGCAGCGCGTTGTCGCCACCTTGTGGTCCCCACATCGCAGCGACGACAACCCAGGCTGTGAACACCAAGGCAGTCGACGCGACGATCCACCGCATGACCGGGGAGTCAACGGCGTCCGACACCCATTTCGGCAGGGGACGACCCGGCTTGGCTGGATCAAATCGCGGCGTCCTCCATGCGACGGCGACCACTGCGAAAGTCACGGCCAACGCCCACGCCGCGCCGATCAGCGCGTACGAGAGTGGCACCGGTAGATCTGTGGATCCACCCACTCCGTGCGCGAGGACGGTATCTGCGAATTCGGCTGTCAAGGAAGGACTTCGATAGTGACGACCGTGCGATGCAGGTTGTGCAACTCCACGTCTACCCGTCCGGGGACCCTGACTGTGAACTCAAACCGCTGATCTGGTCGGGCCTGTACGTCGAAGACGTGTGCTGGGACCGAATGCACGTGCAGGCTGTCGACCGCATCGCTGCTCACCACCAGGACTATCGGTTGCCCGACAGCACCTTGCACCCTTGCGTTGGTGGGGGTCACCGCTCCATCGGCAATGGCGATGTCGATCACGGTTTCAGCCGCGGCGGTACCTGTGGAAGGCGTTGAAGCCGTTGCTGACGAAGAGCTCTCCGCCGACGGAGGCCCCTGCGGTGACTGCGCTGTCTGGCAAGCTGCCAGCGCAACCATGACCCCGAAAGCAACCATAGGCAGCGTGGCCTTGCGGATCGGCTCACTCATCGGCGGCCGTATCCGTCGATCGACGCGACGCCGCAGCCCGGTCGATCGCGAATATTCCTAGTGCTACTGCGATCACCGAGAAGCCCAGGGCTGCCCAGGGAATCACCGAAGCCAGAGTGCTTGCCCCGGTTGCCGCGCCCTCCGTTGCTCCGATTGTCACCATTGGCGCCGGAAACTTCGGGTCCTCGCCTGCAGTTTCAGTCTGACTCCAGTCTTTGACCGTGCCGTCGGAGAAGGTTTGCACAGTGGGCAGAGCAAGGGCGGCGGCATCCGGTAGTGGCCCGACATCGAGGGCGAACTGACCGAACTGTCCGGGCATGATGCCCTCACCGGTCGCCGTCCAGGTGACCGAGCTGACCACCTCGGTGACCGGGGTTCCGTCGTCTTTGTAGATCGGTGGAATTGTCCTTTTTTTGATGTCGATGCTCCAGCCCGCCACCGGCCCGGCGAGCACGGTCCGCAGCTGGACGTCGTCGGGGATCCGCACTTCGACTTTGGTAGCCGCTGCGGTACCCGACTCGGTCGGCACTCGGATGGTGATCAACCCAAACTCGCCCGGCCCGGCACCATCGAGCTCTGCACTGATATGCGCAGCAGCAAGCGGGCTCACCAGCACGGCCACCGCCGCGCCCATCAACAGAACGCCGGCTGTGCGCAGTAGATTCTTCAGCACCGACCACCCCCATCTACGTTCTGCTCCACCGACAATCCTGAGCTGTGCAGTCATGGTCGTTTCTTTCCTTTCTGTCGGCCACCATGTGAGAGCTTGCGGTTGCAAACCTGTTCGAGTGGCCTAGCTTGGGGTCTTCACGCTGATTCGGTTTCCGGCGTTGATGCGGGGGCCGGCTGCGCGGCGGTGACGAGCAGTCCGGCGCGGTGTAGGGCTAGCAGTGCTCCCGCGCTGGCCAGTCCCAGGGCGCCGAGTAACCCCCACAGCAATTGCGGCATGTCATGCTGGTGGGCGTATCCGAAAATGGCTCCGGTAGCCAGATTTCCAGCCAGAATTCCAATACCCACGATCGTGTTGTACAGACCGTAATGGGTCGCAACGAGTTGGTCGCGGGCCAGACTGACCACGGTGTCCATCTCGAAGGGGAACATCGCGATGGTTCCGATCGCCAACAGCGCAGCCGAGGCAAGCAGCGCAACCACTGCCGGGGTGGTTCCGGCGGTCGACACCGTCGGCAACATCATCAGCGGCAGGAAGGCCGCCGCGACAATGCCCATTCCCGCAACCAGGCTTCGCCCCGATCCCAACCGGGAACCTAGCCATCGGGTCACTCGGACTTGCCCGCCGATCGCGATCACTCCGGACACCACGAAAATAGCTGCCACCAACAGGGTCTCGGACTGTGGGGTGCCAGTGATCAGCCCGGCTTGCAACGGTAATGCGAGATAAACTTGGAAGGTCAGCACGTAGGAACCGATCATGGCGGCCGCGAACAGCAAGAACGCGCGGTTGGAAACCACTGCACGCCACTGCGCCAGCACCGAGCGAGTCTCACTGTGCGCCCCTGTGCGGTCGGCAGGCAATACGGCTAGCTGAACCACGGTCAGCACCGCGAACACTGCCGCTGCCACCGCGCAGGTGGTCCGGAAATCGAAACCCATCAGTGCTAATCCGACCAGCGGGCCGCAGAGGATCCCGGCTTGGTAGAACACGTTGAACACCGCGAATGCTTCAACCCGACGCTTGCCCGCATCAGCGGCCAGGTACGCCCGCACGGCCGGGTTGAACAATGCTCCCGCGAATCCTGTTGCCGCTGAGGCGATCAACAACGCCGGCAGGGTATCAACCAGAGCCAGCGTGAGGAATCCACCGGTGCGCAGAACGCATCCGGCCACGATCAGCGGTTTGTAGCCCCATCGATCGGCAAGAGTGCCACCGACAAGGAACATGCCCTGCTGGGAGAAGTTCCGCACACCCAGGATCAAGCCCACTGTCCACGCGGCCAGGCCCAGCGGTCCCGCCAGATAGCCGGCCAGGTAAGGCATCAGCATGTAGAAGCCGACATTGATACCGAACTGGTTGACCATCAAAACCTGGGAGGCCCGATCGAAGGTTCGGAACTGGCTGATGGTGGCGATCATGCCGACCGCCCGATCGGGTCGGTGACGGTGGCGCACCGGGTCCAGCGGCTGACCACGCGATCAGTGGATGCTTCGATGACGTCGGGAAGTGTTTGGGGAGTATTACCCAGCAGTCCGTGCTGACGGCAGTAGTCGTCGTCGTAGATGCTGCCGTGGTAGCGCATCGGCCCGTCAGGAAAGATCGCCACGATCTGCTCCCCCGGCGCTGATGTGCGCGCCACCCACCCGGCGACCAACCCAACGGCACCGACACTCCAACCGCCGCTGGCATGATGATTTGCCGCCAGGGCGCGGCAAGACGCCACAGCCTCGGCAGGCGCCACCCAATGCACCTCGTCGAACGCCGAGTAGTCAACGTTTGCCGGATAGATACTCGATCCCAGACCGCGCATGAGTCGCGGCGCCGCAGGTTGCCCGAAGATCGTGGACCCGATTGTGTCGACCCCGACCAGCCGCAATCGCGGATTATTTTTGCGCAACACCTGCGACACCCCGACCGAGTGACCGCCCGTTCCCACCGAGCACACCAGGACATCCGTGTCGCCGAGCTGGTCGATCAGCTCGCTGGCCAGACTGTGGTACGCCGCGACGTTGTCGGGATTGGCGTATTGGTCCGGGCACCACGATCCAGGTTGGGCGGCAACGATTTCAGAGACCCGGTCCTTTCGTGCCTGTTGCCATCCCCCTTCCGGGTGCGGCTCGGTGACGACATCGACCACCGCGCCGTATGCCCGCAACATCTGGTGCACGATCGGCTCAAGTCCCGCATCGGTAACTACGGTTACCGGATGCCGGTACATGATGCCTGCCAGAGCGAGACCTAAACCCATTGTGCCGCTGGTTGATTCCACGATCATCGCGCCAGGTTTTAGGTCGCCGCGATCGCGGGCCCGCTCAACCATGTGCACGGCGGGCCTGTCCTTCATCCCGTTGGGATTGTGGCCTTCGAGCTTGGCCCAGTACCCGCTGTCGTTGTCGGCTGAGGATTCGGGCACCCATAGCAGCGGGGTTCGGCCCACCATCGATTGAGTGCCACCGCCGCCTGCCGTCGATTCCGCGGTGATTGAAGCCGAAAGGATAGTGCTGTCCATCAAGGTGATTCCCATGTGAGGGGCGCGCACGTGGCGGCCGGGAGTTGCTGACATGCCTCTCGCAGGCACGGCCAAACAACTCGCCGCTACCCGCTCAGGGGTATGTCAGCGACGAATCACACAGAGATCAGCAATAACCGCTTGACCCGGCCTCGCCGGACCCAGCCACGCACGCAATATCGGCGGACCCCTCGACCGGTTCAAACCGGCGAAAGCAAACATCACCAGCGCCATCGCAATAACCGCGACAACGTTCCACACCCGCAACGGGTTCATGCCGCGGAGTGCCGCAACTACCCCATCGATACTTGGGTAGACCATCTGGTGCAACGCACCCACATGCGGGTGCTGGGCGGCGACGATATGATTACCCGCCACAACCAATCCGAGCTGCGCCGCCTGGGCAACGTGCTGGCCGTGTTCGTGGCCGTGGCCCGATGCCCCCGCAGCGTGGCCACCCGGCTTGGTACTACCAGATACAAAGTTCAGAATTGGCACGCAGGCCACCAGTGCAACCAGCAACGCGATCAACCACGTCCGCGAGGACATCAAGCGTCGCTGTGCGCCATCAGTGCAGGCACTACCAGCCGCTGCACCGCGACGACCACGAATGGACACGCCCGCCACCCTAACACCACCACACCAAATACCCACCTAGGGTATGCGGCCATGTCGGGGTACCAGAGTCGAAGTCTGCAACCGCTGGGACGGATCGAGGTAGGCGCAATGCCGCACGGTCTGCGCGCGGCCGCAGACGGCTCGGTGATCGTGGTCGCCAACCACACCCCCGCCGCAGCGGTCAAGCCCTTGGGGTAAGTCCGCGACAAGATCCGCGCGCCGATGCAGAAGCGTGACGATCCGTTAATCAAATCGTAGGCACGCAAGGACTTTCGCGAATCACCCTGTCACCCTTACCATCAGGTACTGCAATGATGGAATTCCATAGGCTTCGGAGACGCATGCGCGTGGCTGTTCGGAGTGTCCTCGTCTCGGGCATGATCGCCGCGAGCCTGGTTGCGGGACCGGCGACCACCAGTAATGCGGCGAGTTGGTCGCATCAGCCCGCTATCGCATCGCTTCTCCCCGCTGAGGGCGCGGTCGTGGGTGTGGCGCATCCTGTGGTGGTCACGTTCAAGAACCCCTTCGTCGACCGGCGTGCGGCCGAGCGCGCTATTGACATCAAGTCTGTGCCGGCGATGACCGGCAAGTTCGAATGGGTTGAAAACAATGTCGCGCGATGGGTCCCGGAAAAATTCTGGCCCGCAAACAGCACGGTGACGCTCACAGTGGGCAACTTGCCCACCAGAAACTTCGAGACTGGCCCCGCCGTCATCGGCGTTGCCAACCTCTCGGACCACACCTTCACCGTGACCGTGGACGGCGAACCGCCCTCCAGGCTTCCGGCGCCACACCACCGACCTAACTGGGGACAACACGGAGCATTCCCGGCTTCAATGGGTCGTCCGGAATACCCCACCCCTGTTGGTATTTACAGCGTCTTGGCCAAGGAACGTGACATATCGATGGATTCGAGCAGTGTCGGCATCCCCATCGACGCTCCAGACGGCTACCTGCAAGACGTGGAATACGCCGTCCGATTTACTCATCGGGGACTCTTCGTGCATTCAGCTCCGTGGGCTGTCAATCAAATGGGCTACGAAAACGGCAGCCATGGCTGTATCGGGCTCAGCACTGAGGATGCCGAGTGGTACTTCAACACAGTCAACGTGGGCGATCCGATTATCGTACGGGAGAACGGCATCGAGGTTCCACGGAGTGTGCCCCGTTAGAGTACGTCTCCCATATGGCGTATCCGGGTGATGTTTGCGCTGAGGACACCGCGGCGCGGCGGGCGATGATGAGTTCGTCGTATCGGGTGGCCAATCCTCGCCACAACGCGAACAGGGCGAATGATCGTTCGGGGATAGCACGTCGGTTGTCACAGATCTCGTGGAAGACTGGATCGTCGTCCACGGCGACGGCGTGCGGGCGATCTCGTTGTTTGGGGCGAGCGACCGTTGCTGTCGAGGGCGGTGTGCATCATGGTGTTCAACCCGCCGCGCGACCATTCGATGCCGTGACCTGCAGCTTAAGCCTCAGCATCGGCCATCGCCAATGCGCAAGCCCAAAATCATCTGCCGCTGAACGTGATTGGACAACCGATACCGCACTCGGCGGCCATCCGCACTCTCCTTGAGAGGCCTTCGACCGGGCCACCAAGCGGGTCCCCCTCAGGTGCCTGCTGGCCTGCGGCTCTCCCTGATGTGTTTCGGTTGAGCCGACTCCTGCGGGTCGTCAGGGTGCCCCTGTCAGCAGAGGTGGTGGTGTTCACGGATACACCGGAAATGTTGGCGCGCAACATTGCCCGAGGCGATGCAGTTTCACCGAACTCGGCGACCCGTCCGCTGAGCTCGGACAGGTCGTCAACGAGGATCTTCTTCAGTTCCCGCCGGAAGCTCCTGGGCCAGGCAAGATTGGCTGACCAGGCGCCGGCGCTCCACTCGTAGGCAGACCCGTCGAATCCCCCTTACCTGCAACACCACTCATGGCGGTCAGTGGAAGGCCACCCGCCGCAGGGTCAGCCAGTGGAACCGGCGGAAGCAGGGGCGACGCCAGTGCCGACACCGGGGGAAGCGGCTGCGCCAGAGCCGAGACCGGCGGAAGCAGGGGAACGGGCGGCGCCGGGGGCAGCGCCAGGGGCACCGGGGGAATCACCGGCGGAACCGGGGGCAGCGCCAGGGGCACCAGGGGCGCCACCGGCCCAGGCAGCGCCATCGGAACACCGGCCATCTCAGAGATCGGCGCGCACGCGGTCGCCGCCGGTGCCCCGCCCGCTGAGGTCAGGAGACACTCGGACCCGCCGGCTAGCGCCACGCCGGGGCTCAACGCTAGGGCGCCGCCAAATACTCCCGCCCCGACAATAAGCATTCTGATGCTGATTCGATCGAAGATCGCAATCACCCATCGACTCCTTCGTTCGAGCTCAGACTTCTCGCTGCAGGTGGTGCAGCAGAATCGCTCCATCCCAAGCCAGGGCCGCACTCATAGCGACGTGGTCAATCTATCGACACACCCAGCGATGGCGGAACACGCCGCACCGGGCTGTTTCCAAATAGTGACGTTCGGGGTCACTTGACGCTCATTGCTGTGAGAGTTCCGTTGCGAGAGAGACAATCCCAACGTCGGCGAATCCCCGCCTCTGAGTCCACCCGGTTCTAGGCGCTGGAGCATCTTCTGCCATGGACCAAGACGCGCCAGCAAGGCGCTCAACTCGGCGCGTCGCTCGGCAGTGCGCGCATCCTTGCGTTCGTTCAACCACCGCTATTGCGCCGCTGAGCTTGTCGACACCTAGCTGCGCCGCGTCGATGTCGGCAGCGGTGGGCGCATGGGCCTAAGCGTCGAGCTACTGGTGGCCAGTACAGACGCGGGCGTAGCCGAGTAGCTCTGGAGCGAAGGCTGCGGTCACAAGCACTCTCCGACGTGCACCATGGAGCACGCCACGGGGGGGCTTCGTCACGCTGTTGGGCGGACCGGAGCTTGCTGCACTCTTCGCTGCTGTGCTGTTGTCAGTGGTGTCCCCCAGCAGGCGCCGGTGTCGCCGTCGCAACGGGCACAGGCACGCCCGGCACATCCGGTCCGCGCGGGATGTTTTGCCCATGGCCGCCTTCACCACTCGCGCATTCGGCCGGAACATTCGCGCAATCGACGGCCGGCTGAGCAACAGTGCGTTCAGCGACAGGCGTTGCGGCCAGGGCAGTCAGTGCCGGGGCGATGGCCATCGCCGTGGCGATCGCCCCGGTGGAAACGAGTCGGCGTGCGGGTGTTCGGGTACGAGCCATTTTGCACTTACCTACCATTGTTCGTGATCTCAGTCTAGTAGCCCGGCGTGGTGGCGTGTTCACAAGTTTAGAAGATTGGGCGCCGAGGACCGGACGGCCAGGCAGAACTACTGCATCACCGAAACAGTCATTCCGGACACGTCGGAACACCGGAAGTCGGCACCACCGTTGTCGTGACGGTTGCGATGCGCTCGTCGAGTGAGCCGTGGACTGCCAGCAGTGGCAACAAGGAGTGTTTTGCGAAGATCGCAGCGAGGATCTGCTGGGAGGTCGTGCGGGCGTGTGCGCCGTCGCGTTGCGGGTCAGGCTGCCAGGGGAAGTCATCCTGGCACCACACCACCGCGTGGCTGTGCGCCGCCCATTCCAATGCCAAGGGCAGCAGGGAGGCATCGTTGTAGTACTGCAGGCTGTACACCGCCGTCATGAGTGGACCGCTGTCGGAAATAATCCAGGGCGATCCAGTGCGATCAGCCTGCTCCAGGGCAGTGACCTCGGATTCGTGGTGTGCAGCCATCACCACCGCCTGTTCACCTGGCAAGGGAACTCGTCCTCGGTGCTGGTCGACCCAGGCGCGCAGAACCTCCGAGACGACAACCGCTGGCAGTCGCGCACCGAGAGCGGAAGCCAGGGTGGACTTGCCGGTTGATTCCCCGCCCACGATCGAGATCAGGCCTGCACGCGCTGGTTCAGCCATGGGCGACCGCCGGTGGCGATACGGGCTGGCGGGCGACACGCAAGGACCATGCCCGCCAACCGGTAACTGCCATGAGGATCAGGACTGTATAGAACATCGACGTGAGGTACAGGCCCTGACTGGCATAGAGCACCGCGCCAACGGTGTTCACCGCGATCCACACCGACCAGGTCTCGACCTTCTGCTGCACCATCAACAGCTGAGCGGCCAGCGACCCCACCACCATGAAGGCATCCCCCAAGCTGGCTGCCCCGCCAGCAGTACGCAGCAGCGGTGCCACCAACGACCACAGCAGCAGGCACCCGACAACGCCGCCCACGCGGCGGGCCACGCTGAGCCGCCCCGGCACCCCGACTCCCTCGCGACCCCACGAGAACCAGCCCCAGATCGCGGCAACCATGAAGATCAGCTGCATGGCGGCGGAAGCGAACAGGTCGAACTGCACGAACAGCCAACCGTAGAGCAGGCTGGACAAGAAGTAGAAGGGCCAAGCCCATCGGGTCCCGCTGATACTCAGTCCGACAGCGAGGACGGCCAGGATCACCGAGAGACATTCGATCACGGTGACTTCGTAACCCCACAGCGTGAAAAGCACGCTCATCGAATGGTCGCTCCCTGCCCGGCATTACCCGGACGGTCATGCGGTCGGCGACGCCGTATGCCACCTTCTCAGACCGGCTGCCCGGACTCCCGCGACGGTTACCTATGTGCGGCATCATTCTAGCCGGTCAGGACTGCACTGCCGAGTTCTCCTGTGCGCTCGCGCGCTATCGAGTACAGAACGCCACATTCGGAGAAACCGTGTATCGAGATCCCGTTGGCTTACGGCCAGGCGAACACGATCGCGTACGGCCGGGCGTGCTGGCTGAACTGGCCCGCGAGGATGCCCGAATTGAGCGCCTAATCTGGCTACCCAGTAGGCTACAAGAGTGGCTACGCAGACGACTACAATTAGGGTGCCGATCCCGACCCGCGACAGGCTGGCCGCGCAGGCCCGCCAGCGCGGTATTTCTATAGCGGACCTGCTTAAGGAGCTGTCCGACCAAGCTGAACGGCACGCCGCATTCGCCGCCGAGCGGGCAGCCACGCTGGCCGAAGCCGAAATATCCGCCGCCCAGGACGAGGACCGCGATTGGGAAGCCACCGCCGGTGATGGCATTGATTGATCCGCGCCGCGGCGACCTCTGGCTGGTCGCACTCGGCGCGGGACGGCCCGGGGAGCCCGCTAAGCATCGGCCAGCTTTGGTGGTATCTGTCGACGACATCCTGACTGGCGTCGCATCCGAACTTGTTGTGGTCGTGCCTATTTCAAGCTTTCGCGCTCCCTCGCCGCTGCGTCCCCGCATTTCCGATGTCGAGGGTGCTGACATCGACAGTGTCGCTGTGTGCCGAGCAGTGCGCGGCATCACCAGGAGTCGGCTATTGCGACCGTTGGGCACAGCGAAGCCCGACACACTGCGCGAGGTCGAGCGTGCCCTTGCCGCGATTCTTGGCTTGCCGCGCGACTAGCACAGGTCAGCAGCTTTCGAATCCCCAGCCGCCGCCCGATATCCAACGCAGAAGCCGCTTCCCCAGATGATCGGTATCACCG
>CAXMSM010000470.1:0-7285 GCA_964195655.1 uncultured Gammaproteobacteria bacterium
AACTGAGCCGGTCAGTCGAACATGCCACCGAGATAAGCGGCGCGGCATGCGCGACGGGCCAGCTTCCCGCTGGTGGTGCGGGGAATTGAGCCGGCAGGCACCACGCGCACGTCGACGACCGGTACCCCGTGGTGGTGCAGCACAGTGTCCTTGATCGTATCGATGGCCGACGACGGATCGATGCGCGCAGTACCGGCGGCGCGCTCAGCGACTACGACCAGGCCCTCTCCGTCATCCCGGGCCACCGTGAAGGCTGCGGCGTAACCGCGTCGGATAATCGGCGATGCCCCGGCGGTGGTGGACTCGATGAATTGGGGGTAGTGGCGGGCCCCGTCGACGATGACCATGTCGACGATACGGCCGGTGACGAAAAGTTCGTCGTCGAGATAGAGCCCGAAATCCCCTGTTCTCAGCCATGTTCCGGTTTCCCTGCCGGTGGCATGACTACCCGTGGACAGGGTTGAGGCGAGGTGTGCGCAGAAGGTGCGGCGGGTTTCCTCTGGTCTGCCCCAGTATCCTCGGCCAATGTTGTTGCCCTGCAGCCAGATTTCACCCACCTGCCCGTCGGATAGCTCGGTAGCGGTCTCCGGGTCGACGATCACACACCGCTGGCTACGGGCGATATGGCCACATGACACCTGCGCCACCGACTGCGGATCATCGGGCTGAACCCGGATGGCCTGCCCGCTGGCAAGCCGCTGACGATCGAGGTACACAACCCGCGCCTGCGCCGCGGGCTCAATGGTCGAGACGAACAGGGTGGCCTCGGCAATCCCGTAGGAGGGCTTGAACGCGGTGCGTGGCAGGCCGAACGGTACGAACGCGTCGTTGAATGTCCGGATCGCGTCGATGCTGACCGGCTCGGAGCCGATGATCAATACCACGTTGGTCAGGTCGATACCGGAATCTGTGGCGGGCACGCCGCGCTGCGCGGCCCACTCGTAGGCGAAATTCGGCGCTGCCGTTACCGCCCGGCCGACCTTCGATCCGGCAGACAGCGCTTCGATCCAACGCAGCGGCCTGCGGATGAACGCCGTGGGCGACATCAGCGTGGAATGACCGCCGTAGATCGCGGGAAAGCCGATCATCGACAAACCCATGTCGTGGTACAGCGGTAGCCAGCTGACACCGTGGTTGTTCCGGTCGAGCAAGTCGATCGACAGGATCATCTGCAGAAGGTTGGTGCCCATTGCGCCGTGAGTGATTTCGACACCCACGGGTGGACGCGTCGCGCCACCTGTGTACTGCAGGTGGGAGACATCGTTGGCATCGATGGCGGCCCCGAAGAATTCACCGGCTGCGGAGTCGGGGATCTCGTCGATCACGACGACAGCCGGTCGGCTGAGTTTAGCGACCCTGTTGTCCAGGAAGGCCTGGACACTGCCGCGCACTGCAGCGGTGGTCAGCACAGCGGCAGGTCGCGCGTCCCGCAGTGCGGTGTCGAGGCGTTCAGCGTGGCCCGGCAGTTCGGGAGCGAACAAGGGCACCGCGATGGTCCCGGCCTTGATCGCGGCGTAGAAGCCCGCGACGTAATCGAGGCCCTGGGGCGCCAGAATCGCGACTCGATCACCGCGAGAGGCCACACGCTGGATGCGCGCGCCGATCGCCTGCATGCGAACGCCGAGTTCGTTCCATGTCATCTCTAGGGCGTGACCGCCCACAGGCCCGGTGAAGTCTAGGTAGCGGTACGCGATCGAGTCGCCCACGTTGGCGATGTTTCGATCGATCAACGAGATCAAGTTGACGCCAGGGGGCAGTATGACGCCACCGTCGGCATCCAGGCAGTCCTCGATCTTCAGCAGGCCTTCGCCCACGACGACGTCCCGACCCGTACCGCTCGTCATATGTGCAGTTTAGGCGTGACGTTCTCGGCGAAGTGAGGCGCCGTTCTTCGATTGAGTTCGGGTAGACCGTCCGTCGGTATCGGTGATTGCCCTGTGCACCAGCGCTTCTCCTACGCGGGGCGGACCGGGCGGTGCCGATTTATGTGAATTCGGACCCTATGACCTGCCGGTTCTCAGTGAGTTACTCGGCCGACGATCCCGACGTCGAATCCGACCCGCCGCTCGACGCAGCGGACTCGCTGTCCGGCCCGTCAGCCTCTCCCTCGCGTTGCGACTCCGTCTCATCGGAGTCCGATCCTGACTCGAACCCGTTGCTGACACTGTTGCTCGAGCGCTCATCCTCTGCGGCGGTGTCGTCGTCTTGGCGTTCCAGATCACTCTCAATATCGTCACTCACAATATCGAGATTCTCGTCGACATCCGTTGTCGAGTCTTCAATGTCGAGACTCTCGTCGACGTCTGCTGTCACGGCTTCGGCTTCGGCTTCGGCTTCGGAGTCGGCATCTGCTGTCGAGGTTTCGGTCTCGGAGTCGACTGACTGCTGATCGTCAGCTTCGGTTGCCGCTCTCGAATTCTCGGCCGTCGGTTCGCCTGACGCGAAGGTCGAGGAGCTGTCGGCAACCTGCTGTTCCGCGTCCGATGATTCTTGGGCCGGCTCGCTGGCTACCGAGGATCGGTGGGCAGCATCGGGCGACGCGGCCGCGACTTGGTTGACCTTAGGCAGGTCAGCGCGGAGCGATGAATACTGTTGTAGGGCAGTGCCGTGCCTGTCCGGGTTTACCAATCCGGAGTAGTCGCGGTCGTAGGCGGAGTCGATGATCGCCTTCAGCGGGCCGTTAATGGTGTCGGCCAGCGCGCCGAGCCCGAGCTCTCGCAGCGGTTCCAGCAGGGGGATGTTCTTGTTTCGGATCAGGACGTAGGTGGTGTTCCCGTCTTTCCAGATCAGCTTTTCGGAGTTCTCAAAGTCGATGTCTTCGTAGCCGTCGATGTGTACGTATTGGGAGCCGGCGAGGGCGTTGGCAAGTGCGAGAAGGTTGAACGGATTGTCGGGGAAATCTGCGACACCGTCGTACTCGATGGCGATGTCGAGGACTTCGTACTGGGAATCGGGCGTGGGCTCGTCGATGTCGTAGGCCGGGCGGACGCCGCCGTACTTGCGAAGGGGGTTCGCGACCAGGGCGAACGAGAGATCCTCAGGTGAGGGGGCACCCCACTTGCCGTCGTTGCCTCGGATCCACTCGGTCGCGATGAGCGACCCCTGGGAGAAGGCCAGCACCGTTGTCGGCGACGGTGCAAACCAGAGAGCCACCGTGAGTACCGACAGGCCGCTGAATTCTCCGACCAGTGGCGTGCCCGACAGGTACTGAACCGGTGTGCAGGTATTACCCGAGTCAGCCGAGCAGTACGCGCCCTGAAAGAACTCGCTCATCTCCCAGTGAAGCTTGCCGCCCGCCGTGTATCCCGTAATCGTACGGACATTTGCTGTCAACGCTACTTCTGGAGTAGTGGTCCCGGTCAAGGTCGAAGAGCCGTTAACGCGACGGCGACAGCGGTGGCAAGTATTCCGCGCACTTGTGGTCCTTGTCGTAATCGTCTAACAGGGCTGGCTACCTGGTTCCCGGGGCGAATTGAGATTCGATGATACGTGCTGGTTGCAAAAAATGTGGTGGTGCAGCAAGCCTCCGAGGTGATCGGGACGTTTGGGCGTGCCCTTAGCAGCATCAGCTCTGCAAATTAGACTCTGCCGTCCGCGTGACTCATAACCGTTGTCATATCGTGATCAGCGAGCGCAAGTAGCGAGAATCTGGCAATTAATTGACGACAACGCAGATCAGTTTGCTGCCCAGCAGAGGAATGGCGTGCTGAATCGGAACTGGCGCTTCCCCGCGCCTGGCGAGGCCCCATCGTGAGGACGCATAGTAGGCCGAACCCACATCGGCAGTGCCGCAACGATTTAGGGGGTGCCGCCAGCGGCTCGCCCAGTCGATGCGCGACCCAAGTCGATGCGCAAGTCAAATCGATAAGTGACCAATCCGGACGGCGCGGAACACGCGCCGTCCGGGGAGGGGTCGGGAATCAGGCGATGATGCGGACCAGATACGGGGTCATGCCCTTGGTGCGGACCGGTGAGACGGCTACACCCGTGTCAGTGGTCTCGACCATCTGGCCGTTGCCGATGAACAGTGCGACACTCTGAGTCCCCTCAGGGCCATAGAACATCAGATCACCCGGTAGCGCGAGGCTCGGCATGACTTTCTGGCCGACCTTGTACTGCTCACCGGATGAGCGCGGCAACTTCACCCCTGCACCGGCGTAGGCGTACACGATGAGTCCGGAAGAGTCGAACCCGACGGCCTCGACCCGTCGCGGCTCGGGCGCGGGGGTGGCGGGCTCCGGGTTGGCGTCGGGCAACTGCAGCCCTGGCACCAGGTCGAGAGCGGTGGTATCGGCAGCAGCCTGATCGAGCTGGGCCGTCTCACCTGTCTGGGGCACCTCGACGGTGCCCTTACTTGGACCCGACGCACCGCCACCGCCGTAGGCGAACGGGACGCCGCGTTGGGAGACCGCACGGGCGATCACGAGTTCGACGGCTTTTTGGTTGGTCGCCGATCGCGTGACGTCAGCGGTCGCGAGGCCTGGCGTCGCCATCAAGAGTGCGAGGCCGATTACGAGGACAAGGACGCGTCGCATTGCACTTCCACCGTTTCCCAAATGCCAGCACCGGGGTTGGCGCTGGACTCAGTGATTAACAACAGTCACTATGACCACTTCTACACCATCTGTCGGTGCCTGCTGGCGTCGTCGCAGGACGGAAGATCAATGAGATGCGGTACCGGAATCGAACGGTTATCTACGAGCGGGCTAGGCCCTCTAGGGTGTGTGCCGGCTCACAGGCTGAGCGCCCTCAACATCGCAGAACCGCTTCTGCGCGAAGGTGGGAGACACACAGCACGGCACCCCCCGTCGGTGTTGAAAGGATGATCGGTATGACCCACATGAACAGCGCGTCTCGACGCATCGGCTTCGACAATCCTGATTCGTGGTCAACCCGGCTGTGGACGGAGATCGGCCCGATCTTTGGTGCGATCACTGCACACCCGTTCGTCACGGGGCTCACCGACGGCAGTCTCGATTCTGATGCGTTCGCCCAATATGTGGCCCAGGACGTTCATTACCTGCGCGCCTACACTCGCGCACTGGCGGTGGTCGCAGCCAAGGCGCCCTCGCCAGCCGACACCGCCATGTTCGCCAGGCATGCCGCCCAGGTCTTCGACGTTGAACTGGAGTTGCACGGCGAGCTGCTGCCCGCGCTCGGGTTGAGCGCGGACGCCGTCGACGCCGCTCCGGTGACCCCGACCACCCAGGCCTACAACAGCTATCTGCTGGCCACCGTCTACGGCGGCAGCTTCGCCGTCGGACTGGCCGCTGTACTCCCCTGTTACTGGATCTACGGGGAGGTCGGTGCCGAACTGCTGGAGCGGGGCTCGACCGACGCCCGCTACCAGCGTTGGATCGACAGCTATGGCGGTGAGCAGTTCGTCGCGACCGTCACCGAGGTCCTCAGTGTGGCTGACCGGACCGGCCCAACCCTGACCCCGGCAGAGGAAATGACCGCGCGTGCGCATTTCGTGACGGCGTCCCGGTACGAGTGGATGTTCTTCGACTCCGCCTACCGGCGCGAAGGGTGGCCGGTCTGAGAAGACAGTCGCGGGTTCAGCGCGCTCTCGGTGCAGGGAGCGGTGCCTGACACCGGGCGTCTGTTGCACCCAGTGGATATGCTTGCGGCTTTCCTCTGACCGAGGGAATTCAGCCGAGGAGGTCGAAAAGAAGGATGCCCGCCGAAGCCTGTGCGCCGCCGCCTTCGAAGCCATCGGGCGGACACATCAGACTGACGTCCCACAGCGGTGGCACCCACGCTCCGGCCATCCGCTGGGGTGCGCCCACCGCGGCACTACGCGGCCCGGTCGTCGGGACGACCGCCAAGCGTGCCCATCGCAACGTGATCGGGACCCATAGTGGCGCATACGGCGTCTACCGAGCGCTAGCAGTCGCCGCGGGCGCGCTCTCGCGCGACCACCGAGCCGATCTGACGAACACTTCGCCGACCGACATCATCGGACCACATCCGCAGTGGGGAGACCCCGCGGCGATCGTCAGCCTGGATCCTTGGGGGGCGATGGTCGCTGAGGCCTTCGCAGACGAACTCGCCAACGGAATCGATATCCGCCCCACCATCGCGGTTACCCAGGCCCAGGTGATCCTGCCCGAGATCAGTGAAGCCATTCTCAGAGGTCGCCTCAGTCCCGACGAACAGGTGTTGCTCCCGACGGGGGCCGCGCAGGTGACCAAGGCCGCTATCGAGCCGGTATGGCACTTACCCGGGGTTGCGGGGCGCTTCGGTTGCAGCGAAACCGACTTGCGCCGAGCGCTTTTCGAAGAGACCGGCGGCATGTACCCCGAGTTGGTGACACGCTCGGATCTTGAGGTGTTCCTGCCGCCCATCGGCGGGCAGACCATCTATATCTTTGGTGACCCCCGCGGCCTCGCCGATCCGGCAGTCGAACTCACAGCCCGCGTTCACGACGAATGCAACGGTTCGGACGTATTCGGTTCGGATATCTGTACCTGCCGGCCCTATCTGACCCATGCGATCGAAGAGTGCATTCGGGGTGTGCAACGCGGCGGCGTCGGCCTGGTGGCCTACTCGCGCAAGGAGGGCCGCGCGCTTGGTGAGGTGACGAAATTCCTGGTTTACAACGCGCGCAAGCGCCACGTCGGCGGCGATACCGCCGACCAGTACTTCGCTCGCACCGAATGCGTTGCCGGTGTGCAGGACATGCGGTTCCAGGAACTCATGCCCGACGTGCTGCACTGGCTCGGCATCAGGAAGATCCACCGCCTGGTGTCGATGAGCAATATGAAGTACGACGCGATCACCGGGTCCGGCATCGAGGTCGGCGAGCGGGTGTCGATCCCTGAGGAGCTGATCCCGGCCGACGCTCAGGTGGAGATGGACGCGAAGACGGCGGCCGGCTATTACACGCCCGGTGCAGCACCCGATGCCGAGGAGCTCAAGAAGGCCAAGGGCCGGGGGCTGGACCCATGACCCTGCGCAGTGACCGCACCGTTGCCGGTGTCGATCAACGCGCGGCGCGCCCGGCCGATGCTGTTGCGCTGCTGCGCACCACAAGCGCGGTGCGGTCTCGCTCGGTACAGCTGCTGGAGCGCGCCCGCTCGGGTGAGTCCCGCTGGTTCACTGTGCGCGACGACGGGTTGCACGACGCTGCCGACGAGGTCGCCGCCGTCACCCGCGCCCGCTACCCGGATATGGCGATCCCCTACCACAGCCGGTGGCGCCATTTCGAGGTCGGCGGGGTGGACCGGCTCGCCGAGCTCAAGGATTCGCTCACGGCCTTTGGTCCGCAGGCGAGGGCACGCGC
>CAXMSM010000471.1:0-2731 GCA_964195655.1 uncultured Gammaproteobacteria bacterium
ACCATCATTTGTGATCGTGGGAGCGCCCCACTTCTTCTCCAGGACGACGTTGCGACCCTTGGGCCCCAGCGTCACCTTTACCGCGTCGGCGAGGGCGTTAAGTCCCCGCTCGAGGCCGCGGCGGGCCTCTTCGTCATACGCAATCATCTTGGACATTGCGAAGTGTTTCCTCCGGATTGGGGATGCACGTCTTGCTGGTCGGGCGCAGTGCCCGCGACGGACGGCCTGGGTGTGCCCCGCAGGTGCGGACCCGAGCCTCACCGTCCCGACCTAGCACTCGCCGGTCGCGAGTGCCAACATCATTCTTAGCACTCGCCCATGCCGAGTGCAAGAATGGCCCCGGGCGTCAGGGCCGAGCCGACACGCGGCCCGGACACGCCGGACGGATATGTGTTCGCGGAACCGCCTGCCCTAGACTGCATTCCGGTCAGAAAGGAGTCTTGGGTGCGGGCTGACGCAGCGCCCAGCACCCAGGCTTTGCGGGGCTGGCAGCGACGGGCGCTGGTGAAATACCTCGCCGCCAAACCACGCGATTTTCTCGCTGTGGCGACCCCGGGCGCTGGTAAGACGGCATTTGCGCTGCGCGTAATCGCCGAATTGCTCGCCGAAGGCACCATCGAGACAGTCACCGTCGTCGTCCCCACCGAACACCTCAAGACCCAGTGGGCCCAGGCCGCCACCCGGCTCGGCATCGCCCTTGACCCGAAGTTCTCCAACTCCAACTCGCAGACGTCGTCGGAGTACCACGGCGTCGTCGTCACCTACGCCCAGGTCGCCAGCCATCCCACCCGACACCGGGTGCGCACCGAGAACCGCAAGACACTGGTCGTCTTCGACGAGATTCATCACGGCGGAGACGCCAAGAGTTGGGGCGAGGCCATTCGCGAGGCATTCGACGACGCGACACGGCGCCTGGCACTCACCGGCACGCCGTTTCGTAGCGACGACAGCGCGATCCCGTTTGTCACCTACGAAGGTGACAATGCGGGCTTCAAGCACTCGAAAGCCGACCACACCTACGGCTACTCCGACGCGCTCGCCGACGGAGTTGTCCGGCCGGTGATGTTCATGGCCTACTCAGGCGAGGCCCGATGGCGCGACAGCGCGGGCGAGGAACACGCCGCCCGTCTCGGCGAACCCCTGACCGTCGAACAGACCGCACGGGCGTGGAAGACGGCGCTCAACCCGGCCGGTGAATGGATGCCCGCCGTCATCGCGGCGGCCGACACCCGACTGCGGGGTCTGCGCCAACACGTGCCCGACGCCGGCGGCATGATCATCGCCTCCGACCAGACCGCGGCCCGCGCCTACGCCGACCTGCTGCTCACGATCACCGGCGAGGCACCCACCGTGGTGCTATCCGACGACAAGGGCTCATCGGACCGCATCTCTGCGTTCGCGACGGGCACCTCGCGGTGGCTGGTGGCGGTGCGAATGGTGTCCGAGGGCGTCGACGTGCCGCGACTGGCCGTCGGTGTCTACGCCACCAGCGCATCGACGCCGCTGTTCTTCGCCCAAGCGATCGGCCGGTTCGTGCGATCGCGTCAGCGCGGCGAATCCGCCAGTATCTTCCTGCCCTCGGTACCCAACCTGCTCCTGCTCGCCAGTGAGATGGAGGCCCAGCGCAATCACATCCTCGGCAAGCCGCACCGGGAGACGCTCGAGGACCCACTCGACGCCGACTTGGCCGAGCAGAGGCGCGACGAGCCCGACGACAAGGACACCGGTATCGAGTACCTGGGTGCCGATGCCGAACTCGATCAGGTGATCTTCGACGGCTCGTCGTTCGGCAGCGCGACACCCGCAGGTAGCGATGAGGAAGCCGACTACCTCGGCATTCCCGGCCTACTGGATGCAGAATCTATGCGAGACCTGTTGCGGCGCAGGCAAGACGAGCAGCTAACCAAACGGACAGCCAGCGCCGCGGTGCCGCGGCCCTCGACGCACGGCCAACTGCGCGAGCTGCGCCGCGAGCTCAACACGCTGGTGTCAGTGGCCCACCACCGCACCGGCAGATCGCACGGCTGGATCCACAACGAGCTGCGGCGAATCTGTGGCGGTCCTCCTATTGCCGCGGCTACGACTGATCAGCTCAAGGCCCGGATCGAAGCCGCTCGCGTGCTGTGCCGCGACGGCTGACGCAATAGACTGTTCCCGTCCCGACACTCCAACTGTTTGAGAAAGGGGATTGGGCCACCGCATGTCGAAAGTGCTCGTCACGGGTTTCGGGCCCTACGCCGATACGCCGACCAACCCCGCCCAACTGGCCGCCGAAGCCGTCGACGGCAGGGTCATCGCCGGGGCTTCGGTGGTGTCGCGGATCGTTCCGGGCGCCTACTTCGAGTCCATCGCCGCCACCGTACAAGCGGTGGAAGATGAAGGTCCCGAGCTGCTGATCATGCTCGGCGAATTCGGTGGCCGCGCCATGATCACCGTCGAACGCCTAGCGCAAAACCTCAACGACTGCGCGCGGTACGGCGTCGCCGACACCGCCGGCAAGGTGCTGGGTGGCGAACCCACCGCAGTCGACGGACCGGTCGCCTACTGGGCCACCACGCCCAACCGTGCCATGGTGTTGGCAATGCGTCAGGCCGGAGTCCCAGCCGACTTATCCGATGCTGCAGGCACTTTCGTTTGCAATCACCTGATGTACGGAATGCTGCACTACATCGCCAGCAACGACTTGCCGATCCGGGCGGGCTGGCTTCACCTGCCCTACCTACCCGAGGTC
>CAXMSM010000472.1:0-5929 GCA_964195655.1 uncultured Gammaproteobacteria bacterium
GGGTGGTTCTGCACTCGCCCTACGGGCTGCGGGTGCACGGGCCGTTGGCACTGGCAGTCGGCAAGCGACTCTACGAGCGATACGGCATCGACGAGAAACCAACCGCCTCCGACGACGGCATCATCGTCCGACTGCCCGACACCACCTCCGATGGGGAGACACCGGCCCCCGGCGCCGATATTTTCGTGTTTGATCCCGACGAGATCGAGCCTCTGGTCACCGCGCAGGTCAGCGGGTCGGCGCTGTTCGCGTCCCGCTTCCGGGAGTGTGCCGCCCGGGCGTTGCTGCTGCCGCGCCGCCACCCCGGCAAGCGGTCACCGCTGTGGCATCAGCGCCAGCGGGCCGCGCAATTGCTCGACGTCGCCCGCAATTACCCCGACTTCCCCATCGTGCTGGAGGCCGTGCGCGAATGCCTGCAGGACGTCTACGACGTACCCACGCTGGTCTCGCTGATGGGGCGGGTTGCCCAGCGTCGGGTGCGGCTGCTGGAGGTCGAGACTGCGACACCGTCGCCGTTCGCCGTGTCGCTGCTGTTCGGCTACGTCGGGGCGTTCATGTACGAGGGCGACAGCCCGCTGGCCGAACGTCGGGCTGCCGCACTGGCTTTAGACCCCAAGCTGCTCGCCGAACTCTTGGGTCGTGTCGAGCTGCGCGAGCTGCTCGACGCCGACGTCGTCGCCAACACGGCTCGACAGCTCCAGCATCTGGCCCCGGACCGCTTTGCCCGCGACGCTGAGGGCGTGGCGGATCTGCTGCGTCTACTCGGGCCCTTGACCACCGATGAAGTAACCGAACGCTGCACCCAGGCCGATATCGGCGGCTGGCTGGAAGGCCTGCTTACGGCCAAGCGGGCAGTGACGGTGGCGTTCGCCGGTCAGACCTGGTGGGCGGCAATCGAGGACATCGGCCGGTTGCGCGACGGCGTCGGGGTTGCAGTGCCCGTCGGCCTACCAGCGGCGTTCCTCGAACCGATCGTCGACCCGCTGAGTGAGCTGCTCAGTCGCTATGCCCGCACCCGGGGGCCATTCACCACGGTCGATGCGGCGACCCGGTTCGGCCTCGGACTGCGAGTGGCAGGTGACGTGCTGGGCCGGCTGGCCGCCGACGGCAAGCTGATGCGCGGCGAGTTCATCGATGTAGCACCGGAATTCGACGGTATCGACCAGTGGTGCGACAACGAAGTGCTGCGCATCCTGCGTCGACGCTCACTGGCGGCGCTACGCGCGCAGATCGAGCCGGTGAGCCCCGCCGCGCTGGGCCGCTTTCTGCCGGCATGGCAGCTGCTGGGGGGTGAGGCTGGGTCCGGGGTCGACGGGCTGGCCGCGGTAATCGACCAGCTCGCTGGTGTCCCGATGCCTGCTTCGGCGGTGGAGCCACTGATTTTCGGCCAGCGGGTGCGCGACTATCAGCCGGGCATGCTCGACGAACTGCTCGCCTCCGGTGAAGTGCTGTGGTCCGGCGTCGGGGCGCTGTCGGCGGCTGATGGCTGGGTCGCGTTCCACCCCGCCGAAACCGCCGCGCTGTCACTGGCCCCACCCACAGATGTCGACCTCACCGATATCCACCACGCCATCCTGGCTGCGCTGAGCGGCGGCGGTGCGTACTTCTTCCGCCAGATTACGGTGGACGATGCAAGCACGGAGTTAGTCAAAGAGGCTTTGTGGCAGCTGATCTGGTCGGGCAACGTGGGTGGAGATACATTTGCGCCCGTGCGCGCGCTGCTGGCCGGAACCCGGGGCTCGGGTACCCGGCGGGGAGCCACGCCGTCACACCGGCATCGCCGCGCGCCGCGCCTGAGCCGCTACAGCATCACCGCCAGCATGGGTGCTCACCGCGACTCCGACCCCACGGTGGCCGGGCGCTGGTCGGTACTACCGGCCGCGGAAGCGGACACGACGGTGCGGGCACATTTCCAGGCCGACCAGCTGCTGGGCCGCCACGGCGTGCTGACCAAGGGCGCGGTCGCGGCCGAGAATATCCCGGGTGGTTTCGCTTCGATGTACAAAGTGCTCACCGCACTTGAGGAGGTCGGGCGTTGTCAGCGCGGCTACTTCGTCGAATCCCTGGGCGGCGCACAGTTCGCGACGGCCAGCACCGTCGACAGACTGCGCACCCACGCTGACAGCATCGACGACGCGCAGGGCGCCCTGCGGGCGTTCGCATTGGCGGCGACCGATCCCGCCAACCCGTTCGGGGCTGCCCTGCCTTGGCCGGCACGCGACAGGACCGATACCGCCCACCGGCCCGGCCGCAAAGCCGGGGCTCTGGTGGTGCTCGTCGGCGGCGAGCTGGCCTGGTTCGTCGAGCGCGGGGGCCGCTCGCTGCTGAGCTTCACCACCAATCCCGGGACACATCACGCGGCGGCAGTCGCGTTGGCTGAGCTGGTAACTCGCCGACGAGTGCCGGCGTTGCTGGTGGAACGGGTGGACGGTGTTGCGGTGTTCGACGACCGCGATTCGGCGGTGGCTATGGCGCTGATGCAGGCTGGTTTCGCCAAGACACCGCGCGGGCTGCGGCTGCGCTGATGCCCGAGGGCGAGACTGCCTTCCACACGGCTGACTTCTGCTGCGCCGAAATGGCATTCCGGCAGGGAAACGTCGAGTGAGGCCCTGCGTACATGCAATCCCGACGGCGGTTGGGCGGACATGTCAGTGCCCGAGGCCAGTATTCGATCATGGGGGAGATACTCATCGGCACGGAAGCCGTCGCACGCGGCATCGTCACTCGACACGAGCTGCAGCGCTGGTATCGACCGATCTACCGGAATGTCTACGCTCCGAAGAACCGGGTTCTGACGCTGCGTGACCGGACGGTCGGAGCATGGTTGTGGTCAGTGCGCAAAGGCATCGTCACCGGCCTGGCTGCTGCGGCGCTGCACGGTTCCCGGTGGATCGACAACGACATCAACATCGAATTGATCTACACCTATCCCCGACAGCCGCGGGGAATCATCACCCGCAACGAGCGAATGGGTCCCGACGAGTGGGAGGAGGTCGGAGGCATGCTGGTGACCAATCCGGCTCGGACGGCTTTCGACCTTGGTCGATTCCAGCCCGACGCTGTCACACGTATGGATGCTCTGATGCGGGTGCGCCCATATACGCCCGAGGACGTGATGATGCTGGCAAAGCGCTACCGCGGCGCTCGCGGGGTGGCCCGGTTGAAGCAGGCGCTGCCACGCGTGGACGGAGGCGCTCAGTCGCCGAGGGAGACATGGTGGCGGATGCTGGTTAACGACTGCGGATTCCCCGCACCCACCACCCAGATACCTGTTCTCGACGAGCATGGCAGGCCAGTCCGGGTGCTCGACTTCGGTTGGGAGAGTTTCAAGATCGCACTGGAATACGACGGAGACCAGCACCAGTCCGACCGCGACCAGTACCTCAAGGACAGGCGTGTCCTTCCGGTGCTTGACCGTCTCGGCTGGACCGTAATCGGTGTGGTCAAAGAGGACGACCCCGTCGTGGTTATCCATATGTTGCATGAGGCCATGACAGCGCGCGGATGGCGGGGCCGCATTCAGATCCCCGCATACGCCTACAGCCGTTGGCGTGGCGAAACCGCATCTACGCAGAAGAAGTTCGCGAGCCCCCCTGCGTACATGCAATCTCGGCGAAGCCGAAGAAAGCCTACGTCCAGGGCAGCGCCAGCTTGACGATCTTGCGCACCACGGTCGCGAACTGCCGCGGCAGTGGTCCGGTGTTGTACGGAACCCCGTAGCGATCGCAGATGTCGCGGACCTCGGTGGAGATCTCCGCGTGCCGGTGGGCCGGGATGTCAGGGAACAGGTGGTGCTCGATCTGGAATGACAGGTTGCCGCTGAGGATGTGGAACAGCTTTGCCGATTCGGGGCGAGCGGAGCGACCGGGGGACAATCCGGTGAGGTTCGCCGAGCCGAGAACCTGTCGGAAGTACCATTGCCCGCGGGACTCGGCCTTGGTCTCCTCGATCGAGAACTCCTGGACGTCCTCGGGGAAATGGCCGCAGAAGATGATCATGTACGACCACACATTGCGCATCAGATTGGCAGTCAGATTGCCGGTCAACACCCACGGCGCGAACGGACCGGCCAGCAGCGGGAACGCCACATAGTCTTTGAGCGTCTGACGCTTGGTCTTTCGCCAGATACCCTGCAGGATCTCGCGCTTGTCCGACAGCGTGATCTCACGGGTCCGGATTCGGTCGGCCTCAAGCTCGTGCAGCGCGACGCCGTACTGGAACAGCACCATCAGCAGGAATGCATATACCGGGTTGCCGAGGAAGTACGGCCGCCACTCCTGGTCTTCGCTCATTCGCAGGATGCCGTAGCCGACGTCGCGATCCAGACCGACGATGTTGGTGTAGGTGTGATGCATGTAGTTGTGCGAGTGGCGCCACTGGTCGGCCGGGCATGCATTGTCCCATTCGAAGGCGCTGCTGGAGATCGCCGGATCGCCCATCCAGTCGTACTGGCCGTGCATGACGTTGTGGCCGATCTCCATGTTGTCGATGATCTTGCTCAGCCCGAGCATGGCGGTGCCGGCCAGCCAGAACGGCGGGAAGATTCCGCCGAACAGCAGCGCGCGGCCGCCGACCTCGAGCCCGCGCTGCGCCTTGATCATCCGGCGGATATAGGTGGCGTCGCGATCGCCGAGATCGGCGATGATGCGCTCCTTGAGTTCGTCTAGTTCACGGCCGAAGGCGTCGGCCTGTTCGGGGGTCATGGTGACTTTGCGTCCCCCGACCATCTTCTCGAGTGTTTTGGTCTGAATAGGGGCGGTGGTGACTGTCATTGGAAGCTCCATTTCTGTCTAGTGGGCTAGAGATCTAGTGGGCTGGAGATCTAGCGGGCTACAGAGCGATGTCGACGTCGCCGACGGGGGCGGACACGCAGATCTGCACGTCTTCTTCCTCGACACTGGACACCGCACCGGTGATCACGTTGCGCACCGCGCCGCTGGTCTTGCGGCGGGTGCAGGAAAAGCAAATACCCATCCGGCAGCCGCTCTCGGGCCTCAGGCCCGCAGCCTCGGCCTGATCCAGTAGCGGACGGCCGTCGTCGGTGATCTCGACGGCGCTGTCGGCGAATGTCACTCGGCCACCTGATGATTTGGCCGTGAGGTCGAATACCGGCGGCACGAAGCTCTCGGTATTGGCATCCGGATAGTGTTCGCGCACCGCGTAGGCGAGCGCGGGCGGCCCGCACACGAACACCGACTGTGATTTCGGCATACTTCGTCCCGCAGAGGGTGACAAAGTGCGCCGAAATCCTGCGGCGGCCAGGTGATCGGACCCGAAGCGGCCGTACAGATCCGAACCTGCGCGAACTCGGCTGTATCCGTGCAGCACCTTCACGTTCGGCAATGCCCGGGCGATATCAGCAAGCTCGTCGCGGTAGCACGCTTCCTCGGCGGACCGTGCGTAGTGGATGAACGCGATCTCACCCGCATGCCGCTGCGCCCGCAACGTGCGCAACATCGACATCACCGGGGTGATGCCGCTGCCGCCGGAGACGAACAGGATGGGCCCCGACCTGCCAGCAGTGTCGGGAAGGGTGAAGTCGCCCCCGACCGAGTCGAGCCCGACGACCATGCCGGTGCGGGCGTGCTCGAACAGGAAAGTCGACACCAGACCGCCGTCGTGGCGGCCGATGGTGAGCTCGATGAACCGGTCGGTTTCGGCATTGGCCGGCGAGTACGGCCTGGTACGGCGGCGACCGTCGATCTCGACCGACAGGTTGATGTGCTGGCCGGCGCGAAATCCGGGAAACGCACGATTGGGCTCAAGCGTCAACGTGACGCTACGGGGGGTGGCGCGGCGAACCGCGACGATTCGTGCGCGGGCGTCGCCGCGGGTCCAGGTGGGGTCGACCAGTTCGGTGAATCGGTCGACGCCGTGCGGACCGGTGAGCAGGTCCAGCAGTGCGACCCGCCGCGTTCGTTTGGTCAAA
>CAXMSM010000473.1:0-2300 GCA_964195655.1 uncultured Gammaproteobacteria bacterium
CCGTGGCCACCAACGACACCAACGGCGAACACACCGCCGAATACACCACCCCCACCGGGGCGACCTACCAATCCAACCCACCACCACTACCCGGACCACCAACACGACGAAAACTCAGCCTCATCGAAGGCGGACTCAGCATCGACCTCGTCACCTTCGACGCCGCCTAGGAGGGGTCTTCGGGGTGGGTGGTCTAGCCGGTGCGGCTACATTGGCGAGATGGCTGCCTCCTTCTCCGACATCGCCGGATCCGAGTACATCCTGCTTACCACCTTCACCAAGGACGGTAGGTCCAAGCCGACGGCAATCTGGGCTGTCGTCGAGGACGATTCTCTGATCGCCATTACCCAGGAGCAGTCCTGGAAGGTCAAGCGCATCCGCAATACCCCGCTGGTGACGATCGCCGAATGCGACCGAAGTGGCAAGCCCAAGGGCGAGGCCGTCGAGGCCACCGCCACGATCCTCGAGAAGTCGGCCAACGGTCGTACCTATGACGCGATCGGCAAGCGATACGGCCTGCTGGGCAAGACCTTCAACCTCTTCTCCAAGTTGCGCGGTGGAATGGAGAAGAACGTCACAATCGAATTGAAAGCAGCCTGAACGGTAATTGAAAGCAGCGTGAACGGTTAGGAACCCGCAGCGCCGCCCGTGCGTTGGCAGAGAATGGCGATGAGGCTGTTCTTGGTCTATGCGGTCATCGAGCTGGCGGTTCTGGTGGCGCTGGCGTCGACGATCGGCTTCGGATGGACCGTGCTGTTGGTGGCGGGCACATTCCTGGTCGGCCTCGCGCTGGCGGGTTCCCAGCTACGCCGCCACATCAGGCGGCTGCAGTCTGGGCTGACCGCGGCCAACGCTCAAGGGGCGGTCACCGACAGCGCGCTCGTCGCACTGGGTACGGTGCTCGTCGTGATACCCGGTTTGGCCAGCTCAGTTTTCGGTGCGCTGCTGCTACTGCCGCCGACCCGCGCGGCCGCACGCCCGATAGTCACCGCGATGGCTGCTCGGCGAGTCCCGCTAATCGTCGGTGTCGGCACGGTCGGCAGCGCTGCGGCAGGCGCCCGGTCAGGCTATTCAACCCGGTCGGGCCGCGGTGACTACATCGACGGGGAGGTCATCGACGTTGACGGTGAAGTAGTCGACGTTGTGGGTGCCGAGCAGCCCCGACTGCCTGAGTGACCACCACCACCCTGCTGCTCAATGGGCGCGTGCACAGCCCGTCGATGCCCGATGCGACCGCAATGGCGGTGCGTGACGGGATTGTGGCCTGGCTGGGCAGCAACGATGTGGGGCGCGCGCAGTTCCCTGGCGCTGAGGTGATCGACCTTGCGGGTGCCTTCGTCGCCCCGGCGTTCGTGGACAGCCACGTGCACACCACCGCGACCGGGCTGACGCTGACCGGTCTCGATCTGCGGCAGGCGACGTCGTTGCGGCACTGCCTTGAACTGTTGGGCGCGTACGCGCGGTCCCATCCCGACGACATGATCTGGGCGCACGGCTGGGACGAATCGGGGTGGCCGGAGCGGACTGCGCCGAGTACTGGAGACGTGGACGCTGCAGTCGGTGATCGGCGCGCCTACCTGGCCCGCGTCGACGCGCACTCCGCGGCGGCGTCGACTGCGCTGCGGCGGCAGGTCGCCGGACTGGCTGGGGCCTCCGGCGTGCGCGACCAGGCGCCCCTGACAGCTGAGGCGCACCACCTTGTGCGCCGAGCCGCCGGCGAGGGTCTCACCGCTGAACAGCGCACAAATGCGCGGCGGGCCGCTCTCGACGCGGCGGCAGCCGCGGGTATCGCGGCCGTCCACGAGTGCGCGGGTCCGGAGATCGGCGGCCTCGACGACTGGCACGAACTGCGCGCCCTCGAACATGGCGTCGAAGTCGTCGGCTACTGGGGTGAACAGGTCACCACCGCCGCGCAGGCGCGTGAGCTCATCGAAGCGACGAAGGCCCGCGGGTTGGCCGGCGATCTATTCGTCGACGGTGCGCTGGGCTCGCGAACCGCGTGGCTGCATGAGCCCTACATCGACGTACCGGAGTGCTGTCCGACGCCGACCGGCAACAGCTACCTTGACGCCGACGCGATCACCGCCCACCTTTCAGCCTGCACGGAAGCCGGTGTCACAGCGGGATTCCACGTAATCGGTGACGCGGCCGTCTCGGCTGTAGTGGCCGCGCTGGAAACCGTCGTGGACCGGTTCGGCCAGGTCGCAGTGGCGCGATTGGGCCACCGCCTGGAACATCTTGAGATGGTCACCGACGAGCAGGCGGCCAAGCTCGGCGGTTGGGGAACGATCGCCAGCATG